>DASXMM010000209.1:0-3895 GCA_036495665.1 Candidatus Acidiferrum sp.
CAATCAGCTTCGCGGGCGCGCCGGCCGTCAGGGCGACCCCGGCTCCTCCCGCTTTTTCCTTTCGCTCGAAGACGACCTCATGCGCATCTTCGGCGGCGAACGCATGAAAGCCCTCATGTTCCGCCTCGGCATGACCGAAGGTGTCCCCATCGAATCCGGCCTCATCTCGCGCCGCATCGAAAACGCGCAAAAATCCGTCGAGGCGCAAAACTTCGACGCTCGCAAACACCTTCTCGAATACGACGATGTAATGAACAAGCAGCGCGAGACGATTTACGCCATTCGTCGCTCCGCGCTCGAAGGGAAAGATCAGCGCGACTACGTTCTCGGCGTAGCCGAAGACGTCGCCCGCGAACTCGTCGACACCTTCTGCTCCCGCGAACAGCATCCCGATCAATGGAACACCACGCAATTCCTCGCGGAAGTAAACGCCCAGTTCGGCATCGACGCAAAAGCCGCCGGCGCCGATCCCTCCACCCTAAGCCACGACGAACTCTCCGACGCGACAGTCAAAGCCGTCACCACCCGCTACGAAGAAAAAGAAAAACAATTCGGCGCCGACCTCGTCCGCTGGCTCGAACGCCGCATCATCCTCGATATCGTCGACTCCCAGTGGAAAGACCATCTCCTCTCCCTCGATCACCTCAAAGAAGGCATCGGCCTCCGCGGCTACGGTCAAAAAGACCCGCTGGTCGAATTCAAAAAAGAAGCCTTCGTGCTCTTCGAAGACATGATGGCTCGCATTGACAACGAAACCATCCGCTACCTGTTCCATATTCAAGTCCAGCAAAGCGAACAACCCCCGCAAGGAGGCCCAGGAGCGCCAGGCCCAACGGGCCAGCAGCCGCCGCAACAAGGTGGAGGCCCCGCTCGTCCTTCACAACCGCAACAACCACCGCGTCAACGCGCCAGCGGCGGAGCCGCAGCCGTAGCCAGCGCAGCCGCCCGCGCCAGCGAAGAACCCACACCACAGCGTCTCCCAGCCTTCGCCCGCGAAATGGAGCGCAAGCAAGAACGCCAACAAAAAGAATTGCAGTATCAAACCGGCCCAGCCCAAGCTGAAGCGCCGAAGCCGGTCCGCGCCGGCGCAAAGGTCGGCCGCAACGACCCCTGCCCCTGCGGCTCCGGCAAAAAATACAAGAAATGCCACGGCACCAACGCATGACACGCTCAATTTTCATGACTCGCGCGAGCACGGTTGCCGCGTTCTCCACGAATTGTCATTCCGAGCGTAGCGAGGAATCCGCTTTTACGGTTTAGCCGTGGAGAAAACGTATTACATTTACATTCTGGCGAGCCGCTCTAGGACTCTATACGTGGGAATGACCAACAGACTTCTAGAACGAGTGAAGCAACATCGCGAAGGCACGTTTCCTGGTTTCACGAGCGAGTATCGAATCCATCGTCTCGTCTATTTCGAAACCTATCGCGACGTCAAAGCCGCCATAGCCTGCGAAAAGCAAATCAAATCGCTGACTCGCGCCAAGAAGGTCGCGCTAGTCAAGACGCGCAACCCAACCTGGGACGATCTTGCAGCAGAATATTTTGGGCCTTACGCGCGAAAAGCGGATTCCTCGCTACGCTCGGAATGACAGTTTTTGGGACCTGAGCAAGCCAGGAAACTATTCTTGAGAGCGCAGAATAAAAGAATTGTCATTCCGAGCGTAGCGAGGAATCTGCTTTTTCTTTCTGTCTTTTCCGGAGAATAAAACCATGCCACCACCAGCCCCGATGCCCCAACCCGAACGCCACCCCATCCCCGGCGTAAAACATCTAGTAGCCGTCGCCAGCGGCAAAGGCGGCGTAGGCAAAACCACAGTCGCCGTCAATCTAGCCCTGGCCCTCGTAAACCTTGGCCACAAAGTCGGCCTCATGGACGCCGACGTCTACGGCCCCAACGTCCCCATCATGCTAGGCACCCTTCAGGAACCCCAAGCCACCGCCGAAAAGCGCATCATCCCCGTCCAGGTAGCCGGCCTCAAGATGATCTCCATGGGCCTCCTCAACCCCGGCGACAAACCTATGGTCTGGCGCGGCCCCATGCTCCACAGCGTAATCACGCAATTCCTCCGCAGCGTTGAATGGGGCGAACTCGATTACCTCATCATCGACCTCCCGCCAGGCACCGGCGACGTCCAACTCACCCTGATCCAAACCGTAGCTGTCACCGGCGCGGTAGTAGTCACCACGCCCTCCACCGTCGCTCTCGCCGACGTCCGCAAAGCCATCGAAATGTTCCGCCAGGTCAACGTAGAAGTCCTCGGCGTAGTCGAAAACATGAGCACCTTCAAGTGCCCGCATTGCGACAAGCCCATCGACATCTTCGGCCACGGCGAAGGCACAAAAACCGCTATCGCCTACGGCGTCCCCGTCCTCGGCGAAATCGAAATCGACCCTCGCATCCGCATCGGCGGCGACACCGGCAAACCCGTAGCAGGCCAAGGCGAATCCACCCCCGCCGCCCAAAGCCTCTACTCCCTGGCCCGCGCCGTAACCGCCCGCATCGCCGAAGTCAGCGCCACCTCCCGCGGCCCCAACATCCAAATCGACTAGCGCGGTGATGTAACGGCATGCATGCTGATCTAGGCTTTAGGGAGAAAGCCAACTGTGTCAGAATTGGGCGAAAAAAAGAATCGTCAGCTTCTCGGACTCGGAATTATACTGGTTGCATTCAGCGGGTTCTGTGCGGGCGTTGGTACTGCTATGCTGACGGGGCTCGGCACGTCGCCCAATCAGCCCAGAGGGGTTGTTTTCGTTGCGACGATTGGTTCGTTTGTCTCGACCCTGCTGTTCGGCATTATTTGCCTGAAATCGAAAAAGCGGGGCCTAGGTTGAGCGACACATCGGGGCACCTTAGCAGCGTCCTGCTCGATGATGCGGCGGCTACACCATGATGGCCGCGCTATGTGAACTTAAATCCTTTAGATGCAATATTTACAAGCTTCCTCGCAAGTGTTGCATCTAAAAGACTTACGAAAAACCTAAACCCTTTAGATGCAGCATTTACAAAAAACGAGGGAATGGCCAAAGTACAATGTCTAATCAAAATCCTGCCCCGAACCCGGTCGCTAAGGGCTCGATCGAGTTGTCTCGCCAGCCCGACATCCGCCCTTACCGGGGCAAGCACCCGCAAATCGCCGCGTCCGCCTACATCGACCCTGCCGCCGTCATCATCGGTGACGTCGTCATCGGCGAAGACTCCAGCGTCTGGCCCTGCACCGTCATTCGCGGCGACGTCCACTACATCCGCATCGGCACCCGCACCAACATCCAGGACGGCTGCGTCCTCCACGTCATGCGCGACGAGCACCCCCTGATCCTCGGCGACGACGTCACCATCGGCCACTCCGTCACGCTGCACGGCTGCACCATCGAGTCGCGCTGCCTGGTCGGCATGGGCGCGGTCATTCTCAACGGCGTCCACATCGGCGCCGGCAGCATCATCGCCGCAGGCACCCTGCTCCTCGAAGGCGCCAAGATCCCCGCAGGCAGCCTGGTCGTAGGTCACCCCGGCAAAGTCAAGCGCCCCCTGACCGGCATCGACCAAGCCAGCATCGACGCCTACGCCCAGCGTTACGTCGAATACAAGAATATCTACCGCAACGAGTCTGGCGCATAATGCTTGGCTTGACCGATCTGTTCAGCAAGTTGTTATTCCGAGCGTAGCGAGGAATCTGCTTTTCATTCCGTGGCTTGTGTAGGCGCCGGGCTTCAGCCCGGCATGAAGGAGCAAGACGCAGTGAGCGAAGCACCAACCAAAAGGGAAGAAAAGCCGCGCAAATTCCAAGCGATCCGCGGCACACGCGACCTTCTCCCGCCCGACACAGCGCTCTGGAATCGCGTCGAACAAACCGCCCACGAAGTCTTCACCACCTTCGGCTACGGCGAAATCCGC
>DASXMM010000210.1:0-9206 GCA_036495665.1 Candidatus Acidiferrum sp.
TCTTTCCAGGCGGGCTGGAATTCTATGGCAACGTAAACTTCCTGAAGGGCGGCCTGGTTTATTCGGATTACCTGACGACCGTGAGCAAGCGATACGCCCAGGAGATTCAGACGCCCGAATTTGGATGGGGACTCGATGGAGCTATGCGTAACCGCGCCGATCGGCTCGTCGGCATCTTGAACGGCGTCGATTATTCCGCGTGGAGCCCCGACAGAGACAAATTTATTTCCATGAAATATTCCGCGAAGGATATGAGCGGAAAACAAGTGTGCAAGCAAGCTCTGCTGGAATTGTATGGCATCGCACCGGAGCACGCCTCGCGGCCAGTCATCGGGATTGTGTCGCGCTTCGCCGATCAAAAAGGTTTCGATTTGATCGCGGAGAAAGCACTGGAGTTAATGAAAGAAGATCTTTCGCTGGTTGTGCTCGGCTCCGGTGATCGCAAATACGAAGAACTGTTTCAGGCGATGGCGACCACGTTCCCCGGACGCGTCGGTGTGAGAATCGCTTACGACAATGAAGTCGCGCATAAAATCGAAGCCGGCGCCGACATGTTTTTGATGCCGTCGCGTTATGAACCTTCCGGGTTGAATCAGATGTACAGCTTGAAGTATGGTACGGTGCCGATTGTGAGAGCCACCGGCGGCCTCGATGATAGCGTCGAGCCGTTTGACCTCGAGCACGGCACAGGAACGGGTTTCAAATTCGCCGAATATTCCGGCGCTGCAATGATGTACGCGATTCGACAGGCTTTGCATCACTGCACCGACGAGCGCATCTGGCGGCGTATCCAGTTGAACGGAATGGCCAAGGATTTTTCCTGGAAGGGACCGGCCGCGGAGTACGCTAAGGTGTACCAAGCAGCGCTGTCCCTCCGGGGAGCAGGAAGAAACCAAATGTCTGTTACCACATCTAATTGAGCTGACGAAGGAGAACCCAGACGGCGGCCTACCGGCAAGCCGTTGAGGACAAAGAACATGGCTGAAAACATCCAAGCAGTGACGGACGGAAATTTTGAAGCAGAGGTTTTGACGGCAAGCAGCGCGCAGCCCGTGCTGGTGGACTTTTGGGCGGAATGGTGCCGTCCCTGCCACATGCTGGCGCCGACGGTTGCCGAGATCGCGCATGACTATGCGGGCAAACTCAAGGTGATGAAGCTGAACGTCGACGAAGCGATGAATTCCGCCGGGCGGTACAACATTCGCGGAATCCCCACGCTTCTGGTTTTCAAGGACGGGCAGGTCGTCGAACAGATTGTGGGCGCGGTACCCAAGGATCAGATCACCAAGGCGCTCGACCGGCACATCGTGGCAGTCGCCGGTTGATTCGGCCACGGCGAACGGTCGTGCGAGCGGCTGCAAAAGCTGCGGCAAAAAGGTAGCAAGGTTGACGGGGCATGTCGTACAGTTGAGTGCGGCATGCCCTTAGTTTTTTGGGCCTGTTTGTAGCAGTTAGCACGGCCTCGCAAATGGCGCAGGCTTGCGGATTCAGGAGCGTAGATTGGCTACAGCAGAGACGGCGGCAGCGACTACTACACGGACGGTGAAGCCGGCTGACCACCCACCGCTGCTTGCGGGCGACCGCGGGCCGATGGCCGTTTCCCGTCCTGGATTGCACGAAACGGTGCTCAAGATATTGAAGCCGCTGCCTCGCGGGGTCATTTTGGATTGCCCGGCGGGAGAAGGCGCCCTCGCCCAAGACCTGCGTGACGCGGGATTCGATGTGCGCTGCTGCGATCTCTATTCGGAGTTGTTCCGGCTCGATGGAGTGGAGATAAAGCGCGGCGATTTGTCCGGCACGTTGCCTTATGCGTCCGAGTCTTTTAACTACATCGCGTCGCTGGATGGGCTGGAGCATATCGATTCGCCGCCGCAAGCGTTTCGGGAGTACCGACGGCTGCTGAAGCCGGGCGGGCACCTGATTATCAGCGTGCCGAATATCATGAACGTTGAGGAGCGGTTGAAGTGGCTGCTCTTCGGGTACACCTCACATTTCAAGCCACTTTCGGAGCAGTCCAAGGCCAAGATTCATTACGATTGCGCGGGCATGGACGAGATCGTGGTCCATGCTAACCCCATTGGTTACAATGAGTTGCGTTACTATCTGGAGAAGAACGGATTTGCGATTCAGGGTATTTACCGCGACCGGAAGAAGGCCAATCAGTGGCTGTATTGGCCGCTGGTCGCGTTTATACGGCTGCTTGCGAAGCTCACGCTGAAGAAGCGGCGTGCGGACCGGTGGACGGATGAGCTAGCGTCGGATCCGGTACTTCTCGGCGGAAATACGATCATCATCCACTCCATTTTGAAGTAGCGGTTCGGGGAAACGCTGCTACCCACCCCCACCCCCCATTGTGCACGAAAGAGTGCGGAAATCTCTGAAACGATTGGAGTTGCAGCGATTCCTTCATGTTATTGACGACGCCAGTCTTTGTGAGCACTGGATGTGTAGAATCTTCCGTAAGACGATAATTATAAAGGACTTAGATTCTACCTGCGGCTGAAACGAGCGGTCTTGCTGTGTCAGCGATGCGCGCGAGCCTTATTGCAGACGTCAGGTCAAAAAAAAAAGGCGGCAGCAGGGCTGCCGCGCTCCACAATTCTTCCTACGATCCACTTTAGACCTGAGGCAGAGTGAGTTCAAGTGACAAATTGGTAGGCAATTGGCTCGTTTCGCGGACCTCCAAAGACGCTAAAGAAGGCCTAGGGCCACGCGGACTTGTTCCTCGATGCGCGCTAATGTTGTGGCAGAAAGAGCGCCGAGTGCGGGATGGCGCAAGAGGCGCTTTTCGATGCTGGTCACTTGGTCGCACTTCGCCCAGCAATCGAAATCGAGGCCTCCCTCTTTCGCCCTTAGTGGGACGCGCATGGTGAATCTGATGTGCTGCTTGGTCGTGATGCCGACGACGCAAACGTCCAGGGAGTGGCGGTTGAGTTGGTCCACCGAGTGGATAATTGCGGGGCGAGGCTTATCGAGCTCCACGAGATAGATTTCGCCGCGTTTCGGGAACCAGCCTAAAGGTGAGGCAGCTCGCCGCATGGATGCGTCAATCGCGGTCAAAGGAGCGCAAAGCCGCTTTTTGGAATGCCCGGGTTTCGGCGCGAGAAGTGCGAGACTCAGCGAAAAACCTCGCGGCTTCTGCTTCGAGGCGGTCGTATTGCTCTTCGAGGATGGCGCGCTTGAGAAGTTGGTTGAGGCGTTCGCTCGCTGAGCGATTTCCTTTGGTCGCGTCGACGTAGTCGTTGATCTCCGGTTCGACCATGAAGCTCTTAGGTAATCTCATAAATTGCTCGTAGGAAACATCATATCATGTTCGTAGGTCCCAAGGAGGTTTTTCGCCAGCCAACAGGAGACACGAGCCGTTTTACATCTGATGTAGAATCTCCAGGTGAGGGCGGAAATGACGGTGAAACGGTGCCGGTGGGCGACGAGTGCGTTGAATATTCCTTATCACGATGAGGAATGGGGTGTGCCGCTGCATGATGATCGCGGGTTGTTTGAGCTCTTGATTCTAGAAGGAGCACAGGCAGGGTTGAGTTGGGATACCGTTTTGCTGAAGCGAGCGCGCTATCGCGAGGTATTTGAGGGGTTTAATGCGGCGAAGGTGGCGCGGTATGACAAGAAGAAGGTGCGCGCGCTTTTGAAGGATGCGGGGATTATCCGGAACCGGTTGAAGATCGCGGCGACGATTTCGAATGCGCAGGCGTTTTTAAAGGTGCGGGAGGAGTTCGGGAGCTTTCATAAGTACATCTGGCAATTTGTGGGCGGCGCGCCGAAGCAGAACGCGTGGAAAACGCACAAGCGGTTGCCCGCGAAGACGGCGGAATCGGATGCGATGAGCAAAGATTTGCAGAAGCGCGGGTTTCGATTTGTAGGGTCGACGATTTGCTATTCGTTTATGCAGGCGACTGGCATGGTGAACGACCACTTGGTGGGGTGCTATCGGTACGCGGAGCTACGGAAATAGCCTCGGGGTTGATCGATCGCTTGTGGCGAGCTGTTGGCAACCTTGCGACAAATTGCCTTAAACATTGCGAACGTTGCATTTCCGGCGCAATGACGGAAGTACACCTCTGCTACAATCAAGCGAGCATGAAGCAGTCTGTTTTCAGCGCGAATTCGTTTATCCTTTTTTGCGCAGTTTCCGTTTGCTGCGTGTTCCCTCCCGCTGTTTTTGCTCAACAACCTTCCGCCGCCTCGCGTGCATCGGCGTCTGACGCTTCGCAGCAAGGGATTTATCTTGTTTTCCCATTTGAAAATCAGGGTTCGTCGCCGCGCTTGGACTGGCTTGGGGAAGGGCTCGAGGAGTTGACGATTCAACGGCTTTCCGCGGCGGGGCAACAGGTGTATTCACACACCGGGCGCACGGGCGAGCTGGATCGTTCGGGACTTCCGCCTTTCGCAAAGCTGAGTCACGCTTCGATGCTGCGTATTGCGCAGAATATGGACGCGGATTACGTCGTGCTGGGCCGGTTTACATCGGACGGGCAAACGCTGGTGGTCGAATCGCAAATTATGCGTGTAAGCCCAACGCGGCTGCTTCCGCGGGTTCGAGAGACGGGTTCGCTCGATTCGCTCATGGACCTGCATGTACGCTTGCTGTGGCGGTTGCTTTCGGCCAACGATCACGCGTATCCCAAGAGTTTGGAAGAATTCTCGAGAGCGCAGCGGCAACTGCGGCTTGATGCATTCGAACATTACGTTCGCGGATTGCTGGCGAACGAAGACGAGCCGCGTTTGCGCGAACTTCGCGAGGCGGCGCGGCTCGAGCCCGCGTGGCCCGATCCTGATTATGCGATTGGCGATACGTATTATGCACGGAGGGATTGTGATTCGGCGCTGATCTGGTTTGCGAAAGTTCCCAAAACGCATGATCGCTACGTTGAAGCGGTTTTTGCTACGGGGGTCTGCCGGTTGCAGATGAATCAGCCCGAGAAGGCCGAGGAAGTGTTCGCGTCGCTGCAGGAAGCTTTGCGATCGAACCTGGTTTCCGGGGCGGACTTGCCGGAAATTTTGAACAATCTGGCGCTGGCGCGTGCGCGCCAGAACAAAACGCAGGAAGCGGTGGCGGATTTACGCCGCGCGGCGGAGCTTGATCCGGACGAAGACGATTACCCGTTCAACCTGGGTTTGCTGGCGCTGGGTGCGAATGATTACGCGGCCGCGGCCGGCTATTTTCGCGAAGCCGCGGGCCGAGAGCCTGACCAGGCGGAAGACCGCGCGCTCATGATTTTATCGCTGGAGAAGGCGGGTAAGACGGCGGAAGCCGAACAGGAGCGGGACACAGCCGCGGAAACGTTCGGTCCGGACGCGCTGCCGGTGGTGCGGCTGGACGCCAAGCCGGACGCCAAGAAAGATACGCTCGGGCGATTGGAACGCGTGCAAAGCGAGATGGACACCACGGCGCTACGATTGGAGATTGTGTCGGCAGGCGACTCGGCGAATGCGGCAGCCGCGACAGTCGCTGCGGACACTCCGGCATCGCATATACGGCGGGGGAGGCAGGAGCTTTCGGCGGGGCGAGTGGATGCAGCGGAGACGGAATTTCGCGCCGCGCTCGCAGCCGATGCGGGGAACGCGTCTGCGCACAATGGGCTCGCCGAAGTTTACCGCCGACGCGGGAAGCTTGATGATTCCGCCAAGGAGTTGCAGGCCTCTCTGGAAATACGGGACTCCGCGATGGTGCGGACAACGCTGGCGCGCGTTTATCTCGAGCAGAAGAAGCCAGACCTCGCACGCGCCGAGGTGGAGCGAGCGCTGAAGCTCGCACCCAAGTATGCCGACGCGAAGGAATTGCTGGAGCATTTGCAGAAAGTGAAGCCTTCGGGAGGCGCACAATGAGCGCTTATCGTTTGGTTGGAAGAATTTTTGTTTCTCGAGTATTGGGGGCCTCGGCGTCATCGATGATTTGCGTAGCCTTTATCGCTGCCGCGCTTCTTCTGCTGCCATCCGTGACCGCGGACGAACGTTCCAGCAATCCAGTGGTGCTGCAGCTGAGGCTCGACCGTGAAGTGGAACCTGTGTTAGCCACGTACATCGACGAGGGAATTGCCGACGCTGCGAACCGCCATGCGGCACTGGTGCTGATCACGATGGATACGCCCGGCGGACTGGGCGAATCGATGAAAGACATGATCCAGCACATTTTGGACTCGCCTGTCCCGGTAGCGGTTTATGTTTGGCCTACTGGTGCGCGCGGCGCTTCGGCGGGTTTCTTCATACTTCTGTCCGCGGATGTTGCAGCCATGGCTCCTGGAACACATACGGGCGCAGCGTCTCCGGTGGTTGCGATTGGCGGATTCCAGCTACAGATTGACGAGACAATGCGCCGGAAAATCATGAACGACACTACGGCGTTTTTGCGGAGCTACTCGGAAAAGCGCGGCCGCAATCCGACTTTGGCTGAAACCGCGGTGACAGATGCGAAAGCGTTTACCGAGAAAGAAGCGCTGGACGGGAAGCTCATCGATTTGATCGCGGCTTCGCCTGACGACCTTTTGCGTCAACTGGATGGGCGGAGTATCACGCGATTCGACGGAACAAAAGTTGTGCTCTCCCTGAAGAATGCGTCGATCGCGCAGTTTCAGCTTTCCGCGCGGCAGAGTTTTCTGGCGCGCATCGTGGAGCCGGATGTTTTCTTCGTGATGCTGATGGTTGGCGTGCTCGGGTTGTATACCGAGTTCACGCATCCGGGCATGGTTGCGCCGGGCGTGATTGGAGGCATTTGCGCGGTGCTAGCGCTTTACGCGATGCACCTGCTGCCGGTGAATTTTGCCGGCGTGCTGCTGATACTGCTGGCGCTCGCGCTATTTATTCTGGAGGCGAAGTTCACAAGCCACGGCGTTCTTGCGGTTGGGGGTGTGGTGTCGATGATGCTGGGCGCGATGTTTCTGATTCGCTCGCCGCTAACGTCCGGCGGAGTGAGCCTGGGAGTGGCGCTGGCGGCCACGCTGCCCGTCGCGTTCATTACCGTGTTCCTGATGCGGCTCGTGTTGCGTTCGCGTTCCTGGAAGTCGACAACGGGAAGGGAAGAGTTGGTCGGGGAAGAGGGGATTGCCGTTTCCGGACTGGGTGCAGGCAGGGAAGGAATGATCCGCGTTCACGGCGAGCTTTGGCAGGCGGTCTCCACCCGGCCCGTGCCGGAAGGAAAGCCCGTGCGAGTCCGCAGCGTGCAGGGCCTGAAGCTCCATGTTGAGCCGGAGGAAGAGTTCGCCACAGAAAACAAGTAGAATGCGTTCGCGACTGGGAGGGAATACATGGAGATCAGTCTTCTTGGGATTGCGTTGATCGTAGGGATTGTCCTGATCTGGTTTTGGAATTCGCTCTACATCATTAAGGAATGGGAACGCGGCGTGGTGCTGCGGCTGGGACGACTGTTGCCGGAGGCGAAAGGCGCAGGTATCAATCTGGTGTTTTGGCCGATCGAAACGCTCTACCGCATCAATCTGCGGCTCGAGACGCTGGACGTTCCTCCACAAGACATCATCACGCGCGACAACGTTTCGGTGAAAGTGAACGCGGTCTGTTACTTTCGCGTGGTGGACGCCAATCTGGCGATGTCGCAGGTGCAGAACTATCAATACGCGACGTCGCAGCTTGCGCAGACGACGCTGCGCAGCATTGTCGGTCAGTTCGAATTGGACGAAATTCTCTCGCAACGCGACAAAGTGAACGGGAAACTGCAGGTGATTCTCGATCAGGACACGGAGCCGTGGGGCATCAAGGTGTCGAAAGTGGAAGTGAAGCAGGTGGACATTCCGGAACAAATGCAGCGGGCTATCGCGAAGCAAGCTGAAGCGGAGCGCGAACGGCGTGCCAAGATTATTCACGCCGAAGGCGAATTTGAAGCTTCGCAGAAACTTGCCGATGCGGCGAAAGTTTTGGAGACGCAATCCTCGGCAATTCAGCTACGCTATTTGCAAACTTTGACGGAGATAGGTGTCGAGAAGAACACAACGATTGTTTTCCCCCTGCCCATCGATATCATCAATAGTTGGGTACAAGCGTTAGGGGGGCAGAAAAAGTAAGAATGGCTTCCGGAAGAAAACGAGGGAGCGCCGGGGCGGGAGAGCGAGTGCTCGAAGGACGGCATGTCATCGGGCTGTTCATGCTGATGCTGCTGTTTTCGGGGGTGTTTTTCACGCTCGGTTACGTTATGGGGCGCAACCAGTATGACGGGCAGGTGCGCGCGGCGACGAATCCACGCGGCGGCTTTGGCGACGCGACCGTTCAGCCAAAGCCGGAGTTTACGCCCAAGCCTTCAGGCAAAAAGTCCACCGCCGCTCCTGCTTCTGAGCCGCCGGCCGAAACGACAGCTGCGCCCGCCAATTCCGATTGGGAATTTTACCACGCGGGCGATTCGAACAAGACCGACGATCATCTAAAGCCTGCAGTGAGTCCGTCACAAGCCGCTGGAGCGGGGAAGGGCAGCGCTATCACCAAGCAGATCAGTGCGGCTTCGAAAACGAACGGTGCATCTCCGGTGATCGCGGGAGGAGGCGCAAACTTGCAGGTCGCCGCGTTAAGAAAAGAATCCGACGCGATGGCGCTTGCCAATACTCTGCGTAAGAAAAATTTTCCGACGTTTGTGCAGTCGCCGCAGGGAGACAAGTATTATCACGTGTTGGTGGGACCGTACGCGGACCAAAAAGCCGTCGACAACGCCAGGAAAGGCCTCGAGGTGGCCGGGTTCAAGGCCATCGTGAAGCACTAATGCCTGGGCGACCGTGGCTTGGATATTTTCGTCCGCATCCGGGAAGTGAAACTCCAGTCTGGTTGAGGCTCTTCATCGCCGCCGTTTCCGGCGCTGCGCTTTCCTTTTCCTACACCGGTTTTTATCTCAGCATTTATTCTTGGGTGTGCGTGGCAGTTCTGCTCGTCGCGCTTTTTGGGGCGAGCCCGCGCGTGGCGTTCGGCTGCGGCTTCCTGCACGGGCTCTTTTTTGTACTGACGTCCGTGCCGTGGATCGCGGAAGTACTGGCAGTGCATGGCGGCCTTTCGCGGGCGGGCGGATGGGGCGTGCTGCTGCTGATTGCCGCGGTTTGGAGCATTCTCAACGGCATGGTCATCTGGGCCATTCATCGACTTTCGCTGCGCAGCATTACGCTGGCGTGTATGGGCGCACCGTTTCTTTGGGTGACGCTCGAAATGATGCGTACCCGGCTGCCGGAGATCAGCTTTCCATGGAATCTGCTGGGTTATCCGGC
>DASXMM010000211.1:0-5753 GCA_036495665.1 Candidatus Acidiferrum sp.
AATGCCTTAGAGACGCTTAGGCTGCCGGGAAGGCTCGCAAAAAGTACTATCCAGGGCCGTTTACTCCGCTTAAAAATCCCCCGAGATGCCCGGTTAGCCCGATGATTGCCACGGCCACTGCTTCAAGACCTAAACGCAAAACGGGAAGTCGCTCCGTCAGCCGCCGCCTCGCGCGAAGATGCATTCCCCACGCGGCCCAGATGAGAACCGCCGACGTCCAGCCCAGAATTAAATGCATCAGCAAAATGCCCTTCAGTTTTTGCCCTTCAAGTTGAAATTGCCAGGCCAAAATCCCAGTTGCAACCACCGGCACAACGGAAATCGCCGCGCCCAGCAAATTGTAATAAGCCACTTCGGCCAGCCCGCGCCACTTCGTCCTTTGCGCGAGAAAGTCAAACACCACGCCTGCAATGAACAGCGCAATCGGAAAATGGATCAGCACCACGTGCTGCGCGTGTTTCGCAAGCAGCGCTGCTCGAATGTCAAACGGGTTCAAAGTTCCGTCCTCCATTTGCCTGCGCTCATTGCACCACTACTTTCCCGGTCATCTTCGGGTGGATCGAGCAGAAGTACGGATACTCGCCCGCCTTCGTAAATGTGTAAGAAAATTTCTCATCGGTATCCAGCACCTTCGACTTGAACACCTTCTCGGTACTGACGACGGTATGCGGAATGTCGTCGTGGTTGATCCACGTGACGGTCGTCCCGGCCGGAACCGTTATCGCCGCCGGCCCAAAAACAAAGTTGTCGATTTTGACTTCCGCCGTGGATGCCGGCTTTTCCTGAGCCCTCGCGATGAAGCTCTCATGCCTCATCGCGATTCCGCCCGATCCAAGCAGCGCCGCCGCCAACAAACTTGCTGCGAACACACTTCTCCTCATGATTTCCATCCCTCTCTTTTCATTTGGAATCTGGCCCTGTTTTACAACGCGCGAATGCGGCTTTTGTCCCGAGCCGCTAAGCGAGCGTCGAGTCAACAACCGCCAGTGCATGCTGCCCGCGCACATAATTCACATCCGTGATCCCCAGCACGCTCCGCAACTGCTCCGCGGGCACTTTCATTGGTCCCGGCGAAGGCGCCTCGCCCGGCTTGGGCTGCGGAAACGCCGTCGAGCAAGCCGTGTGAAACGTCACGTTCCCCTCCACCTTTTGCATGGTCTGATGAATGTGCCCGTTCAAAACCGTCACCGACCCGAACTTCTTCAAATACGCCAGCGCCTGCGCACTGTCCTCCGTTCCCCATCCCCATTCGGGATACACCGCCCACAAGGGAATATGCGCGAACACCACGATCGGCGTGCTGGACTTCAAATGCTTCACGTCCTTTTCCAGCCACTCCAACTGATCCTTCCCCAGCGTGCCCAGCCCTCCCGCCTTCAAATTCATCACGTTCACCAGCCCCACGAAGTGCACGCCGTTTTTCTCAAAGCTGTACCACCCGCCCGCCTGCGCCGCTTTTCCAAATCGCTCGAGATACGACTTGCCATCGTCGTTCAGAACGTCATGCTCCCCAGGCACGTAGAACACATCCTTCGCCGAGGCGCTCTTCAAAATCTGCTCGACGCTATCGAATTCCTCCGGTTTGGAAAGGTGGCTGATATCTCCCGTATGGAGCAAAAACTCTGGCGGTGTCGAAAGCGCGTTGATCTTGCCCACAGCAACTTGGAGAGTCGCCGCAACATCGGGATTCGCCGCCTTGTTGAATCCCATGTGGCTGTCGCTGATCTGCACAAAGCTCAACTCGCCCTTCATCTCGGCGGGGTTCATCTCCGCAATGCGGCTCATGCTATACGACTTCAAGACCCCGCCCTGCATCACGCAGAACGCGCCCGTCCCCGCCCACGCCATGCACTTCAGAAACCCGCGGCGGTCGACTCCATCGTGATTGTGATCGTGCAAAATCTCGTCCTTCTTGTTGCGCGCCATTTCTATCCTCCGTGACACACGTCTCCCTTTGCATACGAACGTATGCATTTCCCGCCTCTGCTCTGATTTGGCAGCTGCGGCGCGGGTTAGAGAGAGCCAAGGTTCCCGCGCCGCTATGGGACGTGTTTCATGTGTGCAGACCGTGCGCCCTGGCGCCTTATTCCAATTTTCTGTGCTCACCCCGCCAACTTTATTTCGTCAGCACATTTAGATAATTGGGAATAAAATCGATACCCAGGTGGTTTTCGTTTATGAGTGCTACGGGCCAGGGGAAAGGTTGGGACGTGCTGGATTCGCAGGACCGGGCTCGGTTTGAGCAGCTCGTGTTGCCACATCTTGATGCCGCTTTCAATCTTTCGCGTTGGCTGCTGCGAAGCAGGTCTGACTCGGAAGATGTCGCGCAGGAAGCTTTACTCCGCGCGTTTCGCTTCTTTCGCGGCTTCAACGGCGGGGACGCCCGCGCTTGGCTACTGCAGATCGTCCGCAATACGTGTTATACGTGGCTGGAGAAAAACCGCCAAGTGGAGCTCATGACCGAATTCGACGAAGATCTGCACCAGCAATCCACCGCGAACCCTGAGACTCTCGCCATCGCCGGAGACAATCGCGAGCGGCTCGCCCGCGCCCTCGAAACACTGCCGGTCCGCTTCCGCGAAGTGATCATTCTTCGCGAACTCGAAGGCTGCTCCTACAAGGAGATCGCCTCCATCACCAGTGTCCCGATCGGCACCGTCATGTCCGCGCTCGCCCGTGCCCGGCAGCGCCTGCAGCGCGCCCTCACGCAACCTGCTCAGCAGGAGGCTCCCCGTGAGCTGTGATTTCTCCACCACGCTCCTGCATGCTTATTTCGATGGTGAACTCGACGCCATGCGCGCTGCTGAATTCGAGCGCCACATGGAGACGTGCCGCGAGTGCACCGCAACTCTAGGCGCCGCCGAGTCTTTGCGCGCCTCTCTTCAGCGTGCGCAGCTTTACGAAACGGCGCCGCCAAATTTGCGCAAGAAAATTCGCGCCGAACTTAAAGTCCCTTCAGCTACTTCGGGCAGCTCTTCGGTCGCCGCATGGAAATGGTTTGCCGCTGCCGCCGCCATTCTCCTCGTGACTGGAGTGGCGTGGTTTGTCGTCCCTCACGGCCACACGGGCATGTCGGCATCCGCCGTCACATCAACAGAAGTCCTTGACGCCCACATTCGGTCGCTCCAGGCCGGTCATCTCACCGACGTAGCCTCGACCGACCAGCACACCGTCAAACCCTGGTTCGACGGCAAGCTCGATTTCATCCCGCCGGTTCGTGATTACATGGACGAGGGCTTTCCATTAATTGGCGGCCGCCTCGACGTTCTCGGCGAACGCAACGTCGCTGCCCTGGTCTATGGGCGCCGCAAACATTACATCAACGTCTTCGTCTGGCCCACCAAAGAGCCGGACACCCCGATTCATCCGGCCGGCTCGCGCCAAGGCTATCAATGGGTCCACTGGCGCCATCAAGGCATGGAATTCTGCGCCGTCTCCGACGTCTCCGCGCAAGACTTACACGATCTCGCGCAGCTCTTCATTCAGTGAAGTAGCACAGACTTCAGTCTGTGCAAATATCAAAACGAACCCGCGAATGACTATGCGGCGTGATACGTAAGGGTTGAAGGTTTTACTGCTTCGGCTTGGTGTTCGAAACCGGCTTCGGCATTTCCTTCGCATAGATCAAATGCAACTCCAACGACCGTGTCTGTCCCTTGCGCAGCATGACGTTCTTCTCCCAGTCAGAAAAAATGCCCTTCGCCGAAGCGCGAATGTCGTAATTGTCAGCTCTAAGCTGCGAAATCGTAAAACGCCCGTGAGCATCCGCGTGCACCGCATGCGGCGCGCTTCCGTCCGACGATTGATACGACACGCTCGCATGCGGTGCCGGCTTGTCGTCTGGCCCAATTACCACTCCGCTGATCGTGGCACTCCCTTTCGATTGCGGCGCAGCGAGCGCACCGCGTTCCGCTACCAGCGCCAGCACAACTACTGCGAGAAAGATGAGCGCACGTTTCATGGTCTCCGCCTCCTGCTACCACTGCGGCCAAGTCCCGGTTCCGACCTGGCTAGCGACACGATGCAACTTACATTCAGTTTAGGCTTGGCCGTGCCGACCTTCGACTGCGATTGCTTCTTTGTGACCCACCGCGCACCTGCCTTCTCGGACAGGTCACTCAGGCAGAGCATTCCTGTAAACTCGCACGTGGTTTTGGAGCATTTGCCGATAATCGCAAAATTCGAGAACGCGTTGCCGCCCAGCCTGGCCGAGGCGAGCAGCAAGATCAGGATCGTCCAGGATTCGCCCGAGCGCTTCCGCAAGACTGTCTGCATCTCCGGTGCGAAAGGTGACGCCGCCTTCACCAACCACCTCGACAAACGCCCCAAGGTCAGACGTAATCACCGGCAGCCCTCGCGACATATTCTCTGCAACTACCAAACCAAAAACCTCTCCGCCCAGCGATGGAACCACGACAACGGACGATTCGGCGAGCACCGCATCCAACTGCGTCGAGCTAAGCTTGCCCGCAAATCGCACGCGGCCCGCAAGCGGCGCAACCTGCGAAGCTAGCTCGAGCGCCGCGCGCTCCGGCCCATCGCCGATAATAAGCAGGTCGAAGGCACGGTTCTGCGTCAACAAAATGCGCGCCGCCTTCAACAAAATCGCTACGCCCTTCGTGCTGACGAGCCGTCCCTGAAACGCAACCACCGGCGCCCGCGAAGGCGAGGGCGCCCCAGCGGGTCGCGAAGAAACAAATTCGAGGCCGTGAGGAATCGGCACAACTCGCGGCAGCTGCACCAGGCCGCCAAGCCACGCCGTTGGAGTGATGTTCCTCGAAACCCGCTCGCATACGAAGCGCCGCACGAATGTCAGCAACCAAAGCTTGAGCGAAGCAGCCCATCCCTGCCGGCTCGCATTGCAACGAAGGCACTCGTTGTGATTTCCCGCCATGAAATGTCCCGGGCACGGAATGCCGGCGGGCTCGATCAAGAGCTGGCCGTTGGGGCAAATCGCCTGAAATCCATGATGTTCAACGATGACGGGCTTGCGCGACAGCAAGCCCAGAATCATCGCCGTTAAAGCGGTTCCTGCCACATGAATCACATCGGACGCCCGAATCAAATCCCACAAGTGAATCAAGTTTGGCTGCCGGACGACGCGAAAGGGTAGGCTCGCATCGTCGAATCCTTCCGCAGGGGTTTGCGTCACGAGCGTGACTTCAAATTGTGGAGTGTCATCAGCCGCGCGAAGAGCGGCAAGCCCGCGAGCCAAAGACAAAACGAGCGTCTCCACGCCACCCACACTCGGCGCAAAAAAATGAGAATAGATGAGCAGCGTCATTCGTGGAATTTTTGCGGAGCCGCCGCTGAAGTGTGAGGAGCGGTGGAATCGTTTGCACGCGCACCAGAGCGGCGCGGCTTGCGAGCTACGGCAATTTCAATTGCGTCGAGCGTGGCCGCAATGTTTCGCTCCGGCGACCATGCCCGCATGTGCGCGACGGCGGCGGGCCGCAGCGATGCCAGGAGTCCACGATCGGCGAGCGCATCCTTCAGAAGCGTCGCCAGCGCAGCAATGTCTCCCGTCAGAAAAACAAATTGCCTTCGCACCGGCGCGACGAGGTCGCGAGCCGCTCCGACATGGTCGGTCGCCGCCACCGGGCACCCGCAACACATGGCTTCGTTCACCACCACGGCGAACGGTTCGTATTCGGAGGGAAGCACCATCAGGTCCGCGGCAGTATAGACAGCCGGAAGCTGCGTCTGGTTTACGAAGCCCAGAAAGCGAACCCGTTCCGCGATACCCAAAGTGC
>DASXMM010000212.1:0-9894 GCA_036495665.1 Candidatus Acidiferrum sp.
GTCCTTCGTCGCTTCTTTGCTCGCACCTGCTCCACTCTTTGGAGGAGCTCCTGGTAGCGGTTGCGCCAATTCCGCGGAAACGAGTAACAAGTCCGGATTGAGCGGATGGACGCGCACGGTATTCGCGCTGGAGGGCCTGAATTGATCTTTGCCAAACAAGTCCGCGCTTGAGAGTGTTTGCTTAACGGTCCCGTCATCCCCAACCCAGGAGAGTGTTTGTAAGTCGTCGACGACGAGCGTGTGCCCATCAGCCCAGCCCTGCACGCTGACGACATCATTTGGATAAACGAGCGCTGCTTTTTCAGGGGCGTCTGCTGGCATGCTCCACAGCTGCCATTTGGAGCTGTCCAATTTTCTGAACGCGATACTTGTGTCGTCCGGCGACCAAAACGCCTGTTGAACCCCGCCCCCAAGCAGCTCGGATACCTTGCCGGTCGACCAGTCGTAAAGAGAAATCGTGCTTTCACCCTCTTTTTGGTCCGTCGTATACAGAAGCCGCTTTCCGTCGTGCGAGACTGCTGGCTGGTAGCCCTTACCTGGCATAGCCCGGGCGACCGTACCGCGCTTCATGATGAGCTTGCCGCTGGCGCTTATGTAGGCTATCGCAATAGGAGGCTTGAAGCGCGTGACAGTTGGAGGCGGAGGTTTGTCTTTCGCGTCGTCATCGTCGGTCGGCTGGTTATTGATCTTAGGAAAAAGCTCCGTGGCGACGCGTGCGCATCCCTGCTTCGAGCCAATTTGTGCATGCTCGACGGAAGCGGTGAACGGGTACTTAGTGGTTGAAGCTTGATCGTTGCACGCCTCGCGGCTTAGATGGACGGCCACGGTGGCTCCCGTTTGTGAGTCTTTCGCGTGATAAGTCCAGGTGTCGGTGGTGCCTTCTCGAGCCACGTCAGCCGGTTCCAGCGGAATCGGCGGGTAGCCGTTCCGGTCGAGCCGCTCCGGTCCTTTCAGGCCGATCCGCAGGCTCCATGACTGGTCATTGCCTTGAACCAACAGAAGGATCGGGTAATGCGTGGATTGAGGGCCCGCCGGGCTTGCCGAGGGCTTTGTTGCCGGGGATTGTTGGGCGGGCGGCTGAGCTGGTGCCTGAGCCGACGGTTTGGATGGCTGCTGCGGTGGAGGCTGCTGAAAATGCTGCGTTTGTTGGTTTCCGGCAGGACACGCTGAAGCCAACGAAAACGAAACAAAAGCCAGATGCAGAGTACACCGTGCCGTCGGGGACAGTCGCACGCAGTTCCTCCTGATGAAACAGCATACCCTGCGGCGGAGTACCGAACAATCCGGACGAGAGAGCAGGTTGACGTGAGTGAACCCGAGCGCAAGGGCTAGGCTTTTCTAACGAAGCAAAAGCGAAAACTACTTGACATGGCGAACAAAAAGCGAAATACTCTGCTCGTGCTTCGAGGTGGGCTATGTCTCCAGTTCTTTCCTCCACGGCTAGGACTTTTGGTATCCGGCGCCGCCGCGTTCGACAATCCACGGCAACACTCTTTCCTGTTAGCCCCTATGCGACAAGCCCAAAACCAAGGGCCGGTAGCCCGCCAGGTGGTCTCCACGATGCCCCCGACAGAAACGTCCTCGGCAAAGTGGAAACCGCAGCGCAAGCCGGCTTAGGCGGCAGCACTTCGGGTTACACCACGGCGGATTGCCCCCCGCCGACCTCCTCGGAGGCGGTTCCGCACGGCCCTGAAAGCCAGGCGGCAAACCGGACCCAGGACGCTGCCGTACCGCTGGTGGGCATTGCCCGCCTCGCAGCATGCTCTCCGCCTGCGGAGAGCCACCGCAAATCGCCAGAGCGTCCGGAGTATTTTCTGCTGCCGGTGAAGTCTATTCTGAATAGGTGCGACTCGGCACGAGTGCCCTTCGATTGGACGATCAATCCCTACCGGGGCTGCGAGTTTGGCTGTGTCTACTGCTACGCTCGTTACACCCACGAATATATGGAGCTCGACGGCGGCGAATTCGAGCGCAAAATCTTCGTGAAGAAGGATGCTGGACCACTGCTCTCGTACGACGTTTCGCATAAATATTCGTACGCGTCGGAAAGTTCCGGCGGCGAGAGGCCCGAGCACATCGCGATTGGCACGGCGACGGATCCGTATCAACCCGCAGAGCGCGAATATGGAGTGACGCGCGCCTGCCTCGAAGAGTTGTCTAAACGGGAAGGCTTGAGTATTTCCGTCATCACAAAATCGAATCAGATCGTCCGCGATATCGACCTGTTCAAGCGCATCGCCGAACGATCGGAGCTTTCTCTCAGCATCACCATCACGACGTTGCGTGCCAGGCTGGCGCGACTGCTGGAGCCGCGCGCCCCGCGCCCGGACCTAAGGGTCGCGGCCGTCCGCCAGTTGCGCGAGGCCGGACTTCGCGTGGGTGTCTCGGCATCGCCGTTGATCCCCGGGATCACCGACCGCGAAGGCGAGCTCGAAGCGGTGGCTGAAGCTGTGCACGAAGCGGGAGCCCAGTGGTTCTTTTCCGGCGTTCTGTTCCTCATGCCGTCTTCTGCGAAGCAATTCCTGCCCTTTGTGCGCGCGAAGTTTCCACGCCTTACGAAGCAATACGAGGAGTGGTACACCAAAGAAGCCTATGCACCCGAAAAATACCGAAAAGCGATCGCAGAGCGCGTCGCCAGGCTCAAACAAAAGTACGGCTTCGATTCGCGCCCGAACAGGGATGCGCAGCGGTCGATGCCATGCACCCAAATGAAGCTCGGCCTGGACCTCGCCGTCCGCGCAACCCCGTAGCGCATTTTCACGACGGCGCCACGAGCGAACTCTACGATTGCGGACTGGTCTTTCCAAGCGCTGGAGCTGGCCGACATAAATCCGTTGCGGGACTTTAGGGCTTTGACGGCTCTGTGGGCTGCGGCGGCACGGCTGGCGGCGTTGGCTTGTAGACGGTCGCGGGCCTTGCCGGCTGGTGCGTCAGCTTGACTTCCTTTTTCTTCGGCTTCTTCTTCTCTCTACTTCTTACGTCGCGGTTGCCCATCGCTTTGTCCTCTCCACTCGGATCTCTGACGGCGGGATTAGTTTACCTGAGACTGCGGACAAATTTCTCACCGCGCCGGTCTGGACCACGAACTGCAGACCCGCACGTCTTCTTAGAATGAGAACCCTTAAAGCACCATGTTAAGACAACCGGTTCGGCGTGAAGCGCGCCGTCATTTCCATCACGCGCCGGTAATAATCGCGCTGCTTTAGGCGCGCCCCCGCAACCTCGTCGATCACAAACGTCACATCCGGATGCAGTTGCAAACACGAAGCCGTCACTGAAGCCGTAATCGGCCCTTCAATCGCTTCCGCCACGGTTTCCGCTTTGGCCTCGCCCGTGGCCAACAGCAGAATCTTCTTCGCTTCGAGAATCGTCCCAATCCCCATGGTAATCGCGCACTGCGGCATCTCTTCACTCACGTCAAAAAACTTCCGGTTATCTTCAATCGTTCCGTTCGTCAAAACTTTCAACCGCGTCCGCGATCCAAAACTCGAAGTCGGCTCGTTAAATCCGATGTGCCCGTTTCGCCCGATCCCGAGTATCTGCAAATCGATTCCGCCCGCGTCGCGAATCGCGCGTTCATACTGCGCGCAGTATTCCTCGTAGTCCGCGGTAATTGTTCCGTCAGGAATATGAACGTTCTCCGGCGCAACATTCACATGCGCAAAAAAATTCTCGCGCATAAAACGATGAAAACTCTGCGGGTGCTCCGCCCCCAAACCCAGATATTCGTCCAGGTTGAATGTAACCACCTTCGAGAAATCGAGGCCGTGCTCCCGGTGCAGCCGCGTCAATTCTTTGTACATGCCCAAAGTAGTGCTGCCGGTAGCCAGGCCTAGCGTCGCGTTCGGCTTGCTTCGCACCGTCCCAGCAACAATCCGCGCCGCTTCGGCGCTCAATTTTTCATAATCGGAATTTAGAAGTACTAGCATTTCGCCGCCATCGAATTCTCGGTGCCCTCTGCGCTAAAATCCCCCAGGTGATATGCCCGGACGAATCCCAAGTGCTATATATATCACCCGACGCCCTTTCAAGAACCATTTCAAAACATCAGCGCAAATTCGCGCTTTGGGACTAAAATCCATCGCGCTCAATTTATCTTGCCTCCTACGAGCTATATAGCAGTATACTAGGCCGCTCAAAGCACTACCAGCAGCGCACCACGCGGAGCAAAACAAAATGGCTCTCACTGCCACAGACTGGATCGTAATCGCCGCGTACCTGCTCCTCAATCTGCTCATCAGCCTTTACTACCGTCGCCGCTCCTCCGGCAGCACCGAGGAATTCTTCGTTTCCGGCCGCAACGTTTCCTGGTGGCTCGCCGGCACTTCCATGGTTGCCACCACGTTCGCCGCCGACACGCCTCTCCTCGTCACCGGCCTTGTCGCGCGCAACGGCATCTCCGGCAACTGGCTCTGGTGGTCGCTCTGCCTCTCCGGCATGATGACGGTTTTCTTCTTTGCGCGTTACTGGCGGCGTTCCGAAATTCTCACCGACGTCGAATTCGTCGAGATCCGTTACAGCGGCAAACCCGCCGCGTTCCTCCGCGGTTTTCGCGCCCTCTATCTCGGTGCGTTGATGAACTGTCTCATCCTTGGCTGGGTGATCAAAGCGATGATCAGCATTACCACGGTGCTCCTAGGCGACGTCATCGCCGAAGGCCGTGTCCTTTCCATCGGCGTTGGCGCCCACGAATTGTTTCACTACACGCTTGGGACTCCCGATCACACTGCTCTTCTTATCTGCGTTCTGATTCTCGTCCCGTTCACCGGTATCTACACGTTCATCGGCGGACTGTGGGGCGTCCTCGTCACCGACCTTTTCCAGTTCGCTCTAAAAATGGCCATGATCATCGTCCTCGCCTGGGTTGCCGTTTCCAAGCTCGGTGGCATGACGCTTCTCAAACTCCAGCTCTCGCAGGTGGACGCCGCCACGCGCGCTTCCGGCCAACCCACCGCCAACATTCTCTCGTTCTTCCCATCCTTCCATCTCGGCTGGACCACCGACGCGCTCTGGACTCTCCCCGTCCTAACCTTCGCGCTCTATCTCGCTGTGCAATGGTGGGCTAGTTGGTATCCCGGGGCCGAACCCGGTGGCGGCGGTTACGTCGCCCAAAGAATGTTCAGCGCCAAGGACGAAAAAAATTCACTCGGCGCCACACTCTGGTTCAACATCGCGCACTACGCTATGCGTTCCTGGCCGTGGATTGTTACCGGCCTCGTCGCCGTCGCTGTTTATTCTCAGCACGGCGGCCTTCATCCCAGCGCCGAGTTCGCGGCCCAACCCGAAAAGGGATACGTCATGGTCATGCGCGACTATCTGCCACCCGCGTTGCGCGGTCTAATGATCGCCGCGTTCCTCGCTGCCTTCATGTCCACGGTCGGCACACAGCTCAACTGGGGCACTTCCTATCTGATCAACGATTTCTACCGCCGCTTCCTCGCCAAGCACCGCAGCGAAAAGCACTACGTCTTCGTCAGCAAGATTTTCATTGTTATGCTCGTCATTCTCAGCGGCTACACCGCGGCGCACATCGCCTCTATCCAATCCGCCTGGCAACTCCTTCTGGGCATGGGTGCCGGCACTGGCGGTGTTCTTCTACTCCGCTGGTATTGGTGGCGCATCAACGCCTGGAGCGAAATCTCCTCCATGATCGCCGCCTTCATCGTTTCCGTCTCGCTCACGCAAGTTCATTTCTCCGGTAACGACTCCGTGGTCTTCGCCAAAACCGCTATGATCACCGCGGGCGCCACCACGCTCGTCTGGATCGTGGCCACGCTGCTCACGCCCGCCGAACCAAAAGAGCTTCTTCTCAGTTTCTATCGACGCGTTCGTCCAACCATTCACGGCTGGAAACACATCGCAGCTCTCGCGCCAGAGATACAGCCTGTTCGTGACCTCACTTCCAACACTTTCGATTGGATTATGGGCTGCGCGCTGATTTACTGCACGATGTTTGGCATCGGCGAACTGGTGCTGCAAGAATGGCTCCCAGGCTTCGTACTCTTGATCGTTGCTGCCATCTGCGGCTACTTCATTTACTGGAGCCTTAGCCGTCGCGGATGGGCGACTCTCTCAGGTGCCGACACCGCCTCTGCGACCGCCGTGTCTCTACCCACCACCACGAACCGCCAACTTGAGTCGTGAACGTTTGCGGAGAGACTGCCGAAGTTCGGTGGCGAAGTTGCGTTAGGTGATTATTCCGGGCAGGCTGCGCCGCCTTCGGCCCAGACTTTCGTCTGAGCCGCGGTTTCGACGCGTGTGAGCGGAGGCAAGGTGCGGCCGTCTCCGGGATTCCAGCCCCAGCCGACCAGATCGTCGTTCGCGATGTGATCGACAAGGGCGGCGAGCGTGCGGCCGCCGTTCTGCTTGGTGTCTTTGAGCTGTTTGCAAAGTTCGGCAGGCGAGCGGCCTACGAAGACCATTTTTTGTTCCGGCGAGGGTAACGACCACTTTGGATCGCCGGGCGGCATGTGTTCGCCGGCGAGATTTTTTGTCTGGTGGCAGGTGTCGCAGCGCATCCCGTAAACGCCGTGGCCGTCTTTGCCGCGCTTCACATTTTGCAGGTGGACGTGGCTGTCATCGCCCTGGAGAGGAGCATCGCCCGCGGGATGGCAATTCTGGCAACGCGGCGAAGTCAGCACGCGGTACACCTGAAGGAAAGCGGCGCGCGAGGCTTCCGTATCCTGCTTTGCTCCACGAGCCGCAAGTGAAACGGCGATCGTCGCGGTCAGCCAGGTAAAACTAAGAATTGCGAACCCGCGCCGCAGCGCCGTGTTGAGCTTCGGCGGATTCTTTGTTCCGAGCCTGCTCATTGCTTCGCTTCCCTTTTCCTAAGCTAAATCACTTGCTCGAATCGGCAGACGCCGCACGCGTTTACCAGTGACCGCGAAAATCGCATTTGCAAGCGCGGGCGCGACGGGCGGCACTCCGGGTTCGCCGACGCCGGTCGGGCTTTCGCCGCTCGGAACGATGTGCACTTCGATTTTCGGCGATTCGAAGATGCGCAGCATCTGATAATCGTGAAAATTGCTCTGCTCGACTCGGCCACCTTTGAGCGTGATTTCCGTTTTTAGCGCTGCGGTGAGGCCGAAGATAATTCCGCCTTCCATTTGCGCGCGGACCGTGTCGGGGTTAATGACGAGTCCGCAATCCAGTGCGCACACGACCCGATGTACGCGCACCGCGCCTTTTTCCACGGACGCTTCCACCACTTGGGCCACATAGCTGTCGAAAGAAAAGTGCGTCGCTATGCCCCGGCCAACTCCGGGCGGGAGTTTCGATCCCCAGTTGGCTTTTTGCGCGGCAAGTTCGAGCACCGCTTTCATGCGGGGCTGGTTGGCGAGCAACTTGCGCCTCAGCTCATACGGGTCTTTGCCGCCGGCGTGCGCCACTTCATCGAAAAATGCCTCGACAGAAAATCCCGTGTGCGAATGGCCCACAGAGCGCCACCATTGCACCGGCACTCCAATTTTCGGCGTGTGCAGGTCCACCTGGAGGTTCGGCATGCCGTAGAGCAAATCGGCCGCGCCTTCGACGGACGCGCTGTCGATGCCATCCTTAATTCCAAACGCTTCGAATGGCGTGCCTTGCATGATCGATTGCCCGACAATCGTGTGGGTCCAAGCGATCGGATCGCCGTTCGCGTCGAGACCGGCGACAAACCGGTCGTGCCACATCGGGCGATACCAGCCGCCGCGCATATCATCTTCGCGCGTCCACACGACTTTGACGGGCGCCTTTGCAACCTTGGCGACATGGACGGCTTCCACCACGAAGTCCGAACTGGGATTCGCGCGGCGGCCAAATCCTCCGCCGAGCAGCGTCGTGTGAATCTGGACTTTTTCTGGCGGCAGGCCCGCGACTTGCGCTGCGTTCGCGCGGTCCACCGTCTCGAATTGCGTGCCGGTCCAGATTTCGCAACTGTCGCCTCGCAAATCGACGACGCAGTTCAGAGGCTCCATCATCGCGTGTGCGAGGTACGGCACGTCATACTCCGCCGTAAGGGTTTTTGCCGCAGTTTTCAGCGCGGCTTCCGGATCACCGGTCTTTTTTGCAAGCGCTCCGGGTTTCATTGCCGTCTCGCCAAAATCGCGCAGCATTTTTTCCGTGGAGAGCCCCGCATTCGGGCCTAAATCCCAATCGATCACAAGTTTTTCGCGCCCAAGTTTTGCGGGCCAAAATGTTTCTGCAATTACGGCCACGCCGGAGGGAACCTGCTCGACGGCTTTCACTCCGGGCACTTTCAGCGCGGCGGTGGCGTCGAGCTTCGCTACCTTTCCACCAAAGACCGGCGGTAGCGCAACGACAGCCGTAAGCATGCCCGGCAGCTTCACATCTAAACCAAACTGCGCCGTGCCGTTCGTCTTCGAGGGCGTGTCCAATCGCCGCGTCGGCTTTCCGACCAGCGTGAAATCCTTGGGATTCTTCAACGGCACATTCGCCGGCGGTGTCAACTTTGCCGCTGCATCGGCCACTGAGCCGTACGTCGCGCGTTTGCTCGTTGCAGTGTGAATCACAACGCCTTTTTCCACTCGACAGCTCGACGGCTCCACGCCCCACTTCGTCGCCGCCGCTTGGACGAGCATCACCCGCGCCGTCGCGCCCATCTTTCGGTAGCGCTCCCACTCCGCGGGAGACGTTGTGCTGCCACCCGTCATCTGCACACCAAACAGCGGGTGGTTGTAGACTTTGTCGACCGGCGCCGCTTCGACGCGGATTTTCGACCAGTCCGCTTGCAGCTCCTCGTTCAAGAGCATCGGCAACGAGGTATAAATCCCCTGACCCATTTCCGAGTGCGCCGAAATCACGGTAACGCTCTCGTCGGCTCCAATTCTTACGAACGCATTCAATACGACACCGTTCTCAGCAGCGGCGATCGCGCTGCCAGGGCCGTTCGGCGATGGCGTATACAAACTCACCAACAATCCGCCGCCGATCGCCGCACCGGTTTTTATAAACTCCCGCCGCCCCACCATCGCCGGCCCGCTCATTTCGCCTTCCCTTCGGCGGCCAGCTCGGCCGCTTTGTGAATCGCTTTGCGAATTCTTGGGTATGTTCCGCAGCGGCAGATGTTTCCACCCATTGCTTCATCGATGTCCTTGTCGGTGGGCTTGGGATTTTCCGCCAACAAAACCGCCGCGCTCATAATCTGTCCCGACTGGCAGTAGCCGCATTGCGGCACATCCAACTCGATCCAGGCGCGCTGCAACGGGTGCGTCAGGTTTTCCGATAAGCCCTCGATGGTCGTCACGCGCTTACCCTGCACTCGCGCTACCGGCGCGACGCAGGATCGAATCGCCTTACCGTCGAGATGTACCGTGCACGCCCCGCACAACGCCATCCCGCATCCAAACTTCGTCCCGGTCATCCCCAAAGAGTCGCGCAGCACCCACAGCAACGGGGTCGAGGGGTCCACGTCGACTTGCACCGGCTTTCCATTTACGTGAAAACTTGTCATCGATGATCTCCGTGGGTCTCTGCCTCGGGCAGGCAAATGCGCTTTCGCTTGAATGGAATTATAGTCCCGAAAGTTACTCGCTCCTCGCTGAAAATCGATGCGAGTCTCGACAGGCTCGATCGGCGGGACGAAGATCCATTCATTTTCGTACTCGCGAGGCGCCACATCACAAATCGCAATAATCCGCAAACGCTCATTTTCGAATGGCATTGACATGCCTCAAGCCGCACCGTAGCATCGCCTCTATCAGAAGGCTGACGGTTCATTCGGCCGCTTGGCAGCGGAGGTCCCTCATGAGTCTTCGCGACTTTATTTCCAAACAGTGGATTGATGTTATTGATTGGACGGAACCGGAAGACGGCATCCTGGCCTATCGCTACCCGATGCAAGATCGCGAAATTCAGAACGGCGGCAAACTCACCGTCCGCGATTCGCAA
>DASXMM010000213.1:0-3898 GCA_036495665.1 Candidatus Acidiferrum sp.
CATGGCGTGGGATGCTACATTTCGGACCTGGAATGACTCGCGCGTCGCAAGCCCTTTCTGGATTCTTCTTTGTCCTAGCCATTGCATCCGCGGGGGTAGCTGCGCGTCGCGGCGCAACGACGTGGCAGGCAGCGCCGAGACCCACGGCAACCCATACGCAGCTCACGTTCAACCACGATATTGCTCCGATCATGTTTCGCAATTGCGCGCAATGCCACCATCCGGGCGAAGCGGGCCCTTTTCCGCTGCTGACTTACGCAGACGTAAAGTCGCACGGGCGGCAGATCGCATTCGTCACGAGCAAACGCATCATGCCGCCGTGGCTTCCTGATCCGAGCGAGTTGAACTTTTCGGACGAACTTCGTTTGTCTGAAGGAGAAATCTCAACGATTCAAGCATGGGTGGACCAGGGTGAGATCGAAGGCAATCCCGCTGATCTTCCTGCGCTGCCTGTGTTCAGCGTGGGCTGGCAACTCGGCAAGCCGGACGTGATCGTGCGCGCTGAGAAGCCATACCGGCTTCCCGCAGGCGGCACCGATTCGTACTGGAATTTTGTGTTTCGAACTCCCGTACATCGCTCGCGGTGGTTGAAAGCGATTGAGATCAGGCCTGGCGACAAGCGGCTCGTGCATCATGCAAATGTCTTGGTGGACCGCGAAGAATCCGGCCGGCGACTCGAAAAAGAACCGGGCGCCGGATTTGGCGGTATGGAACTGGTGATCGAATCCGAAGCTTTCGATCCGGACAGCCACTTTCTTTTCTGGAAGCCAGGCTCTCCGCCGTACGTGGAGCCCGACGGAATGGCTTTGCGGCTGGACAAAAACACAGATCTGGTTTTAAATACCCATTTTCAAGCTTCGGGAAAGCCGGAATTGATTCAGCCGACGCTTGGGCTCTACTTTACGGACAAGCCCGCCACGCTGCATCCCATCCTGCTACAGCTTGACAACGACCGCATGCTGGACATTCCGCCGGGCGCAAAGAATTTTCTCGTCTCCGATGATTTCACGCTTCCGGTGGACGCCAGCGTCCTGGCCATTTATCCGCACGCGCACTACCTCGGCAAAGATTTGCTGGCGCAGGCGACTTTACCTGATGGAACGAAAAAAACGCTGATTCACATCGGCAATTGGGATTTGAACTGGCAGGCGGTCTATCGTTATGAAAAGCCGGTGGATTTGCCCGCAGGAACGGTCATCGCGATGCGCTTCACGTACGACAATTCGGCGGACAACGTCCGCAATCCCAACCAGCCGCCGAAGCGCGTGGTTGCGGGTAATCGAGCAAGCGATGAAATGGCACATTTGTGGCTGCAAGTGCTTCCTCGCGAGACGGGAGACGCGACGAACGATCCGCGAGTGCAGATCCAGGAAGCGCTGGCGCGCCATCATATCCAAAACGATCCCGATGATTTCGAGGCGCACTATAACCTCGCGGCCCTGCTGCGGATGAGAGGAGATCTTCCGGGCGCGGTGTCTCAGTTTACGCTAGCGGTTCGCATTCGACCCGAGGAGCCCGCCGCCAACAACGCCCTGGGCGGCGTGCTGCTCTCAAGTGGGCAAGTTGCGGAAGCTATCCCCTATTTGAATGCCGCGTTGACGGCCCGACCAGATTATTTCGATGCGCATTACAATCTCGGAATCGCGCTGGCAACGCAGAGCGATTTTACTGGATCGCTTCTGCATTTCCGTGCCGCGGCCAGGCTAAATCCTCAGGATGCAAACGCCGAGGCAAACCTCGGAAGCGCGCTGGCGGAAACGGGGAACGTGAAAGAGGCTCGGGTGCATTTCGAGCGCGCCCTTCAAATCGACCCGAAGAACGAGCTTGCCCGCGAAAATCTGGAGCAGCTAAACCGCGAATCCCACGACCATTCGAATTAGAGTGAAACGGGCGAGCGATGCACTCTATTTCGGGCAATTTCACCCTAGCCAACTATTTACGTGATCTCGCCGTCCAAGCGTTCATGCTGTTATGATTCTCCGGCGCCTGGAGCACTCGCCATTTACCGCGCACGTCACGAAACATTTTCGCAATCCCTGGGTTTGCAAAGACATCAAACGTTCGAACTTATGACGCACGTCTCGCCCACCCTCGCGCGCCGTTCCATTCTGGTCGTTCTGCTCGTGGGGCTGGCCTTTTCCATCGCAACGAATGGAACTTCGCGCAGCCTCTCGCCGAAAGAGCGCGAAGAGGTCTTCGAAAAGGTCTGGAAAGATATCGACGAGCATTATTACGACCCGGAATTCGGTGGCGTGAAGTGGCAGGAAGTTCATCAGCGTTATCTGCCACTGGTGCAGTACGCAAAAGATGACAGGGACTTTTACTCGATTGTCGATCGCATGACCGCCGAACTGCACGACGCGCACACGCGCTTCAGTTCCCCCGAGCAATGGGAGAATCGCAAGAAGCACCAGGGCGTCAGCATCGGCTTCCGCGCGGGATACGTCGAAGACAAAGTCGTTATAGTCGACGTCTTTCCCGATAGCAACGCCGCTCACGCAGGTATAGAGCCGGGAATGATCGTGACCGCGCTCAACGGACAGCCAATCGCTGATCAACTCGCGGAATCGGCAAAAAACGTCCTGCCGTCTTCCACGGATCGCGTTACGAAACTCCGCGTCCTCGGCAGTGCGTTTGCGGGCACGCTCGACACGCCTTTCGTAGGAAGTTTGGAGCGCCCGGATGGTTCGGTCTTTGAGGTCAAATTCGCACGGCAAACGCTTTCCACCGCTCCGAGCGTTACAGCGACGAAATTGTCGTCTGGTTTCGGGTACATCCGTTTCGACGAGTTTCACCCTTCCCTGGTGAAAAACTTCAAAACAGCCGTCGAAAATCTGCGAAGGACGCAAGGCCTGATTCTCGATCTTCGCAGAAACCGCGGCGGCGTTGGAGCTACTCTGGAAGCCATGGCGGCAGTCTTCTTCGACAACAAGACTCTGTTCGAACGCAGAATGAGCCGGAAGCAGGTCACTGCTTCAGAACGCGATGGGCATCACGCGGAGGAGCACGAAGTGTTTGTAGGAAAAAGCGGCGGGCAAATTTATTCGGCGCCCGTCGTCATTTTAGTGAGCGAATATTCCGCCAGTGCAACCGAAGTGTTCGCCGCCGGCATGCAGGACTCTGGACGCGCGAAGTTGGTGGGCAGCCCATCGTGCGGGTGCGTCCTGGGCATCACGCACGATCGCGTGATGAAGGGCGGAGGAGTGCTCGAAATCAGCGAAATTCTCTGGTTCACTCCGAGAGACCGCAAACTGGAAGGCGAAGGTGTGATCCCCGACAAAGTTGCCGTGCCGACAATCGCCTCTCTCCAAGAAAACCGTGATCTGGTGCTGGAAGAGGGCGAAAAAACGCTGCAAGAATTGCTGGCTGCAAAAGGACCCGCCGCGCCGCACTGACGCGCTTCTCGGCAGCCCGATCCTAGCACTACTCGACGCGCAAAGCGCGCATCGGATCAATGGACGCCGCGCGCCGCGCCGGCAAAACACACGCAATTCCCGCAACGATCACCAGGATCGACGCTGCCAGCAAAAGCGTCCCAGGGTCGCGCGAGCTGCCTCCGGCCCACGAAGCGACGACACGGTTTAGAATCACGCTAAGGATAAGCCCAACCGCAACACCCGCGCCAAGAGTTGCCGCAGTGGAACCAAGCACGAGTTGCACGACGTTGCGAGGCCGAGCGCCAAGCGCCATGCGAATGCCCAGTTCCTGCGTTCGCTGCGTCACAGCAAAAGAGACCACGCTATAAAGTCCAGTAGCGGCCAGCACGAGTGCGAGCGCCGCGAAAAGTCCAAAGAGCGTAGCGATGAATCGCTCGCGGCCCCAGCCGTCGGTACTAAGCCACCACGCAAGCGTGTGGTCCCGGCTAACCACAAACTCGGCGTTGAGGTCGTGCAGACGC
>DASXMM010000214.1:0-3132 GCA_036495665.1 Candidatus Acidiferrum sp.
TTCTGAGGCCGAGCCAGCGCGATGGCTGCTTCCGCGGTGAGCAGCAGAAAGGTGAGCGATTCTTGCAGGTACAACCGAACAACGGTATCGGTATGGCTCAAATAGCCAACGGAGACATCCTGGCCGATGTGCAGGTCGAAATCGCCGCCACGCGTGGTCAGCACAACGGCGCCTTCGATGGCGGGTGCCCAGAAGATTTTGTCTTTCACCAGCCGCTTGACGTGTTCCAACACCGGATATCCATGATCGCTGGTTTCGGCAAGCGCGGTGTAGGCGGCGGCGCCGAGCAGCACCGCGTAGGGACCATTGACGCCGACGAGCCGCAACTGGCTCAGGCCTTGAGCAATGGCGTCGTGGTATTCAGGCACATCCGCGGGGAGAGACATTTTTGGATTACTTGTCCCCTGACGGATACCTACGATGCCGGCTGCGTCATAACCATCAAATATGGCCCCGTCCTCGGCATACGCTATCTGGCGCGCGGCGTCCTTCGCCGGTTGCCAGTCGGAATCATTCGCGCCACGAGCGACATCGTCGATCATCTGGCGATTCAACTCGAAAGGAACACGAAGCTCGACCAGGGCCTTCACCTCGCGTTGCCTTGCAATGATGCCCTCCCTCGACGCAGCAATTGCGTGGAGGTGCCCCGTGCCGACAGCGGAGAGTTCCGTGCCACCGGGCTCTCGTACGTCGACGACGCGCCTCCCCGCGAGGTAACGCTTTAGCGTCCGCGAGGTTTCCTCTTCGATTTGAGCCCACGCGGCATCGGAAATTGGGGCAAGCTCGCGATGCAGATTATTCATGTGGGATTTCTCCTTTAAGGGAACCGATATTCAGCGAACCGTCGTTGTCCCGCTGGACCGTGGGAGACGGATCAGCTGCCGGTAGCAATGTGGAAGGCGCCGCAACGGCGGGTTGATCTTCGGCCACGCCTTCCAGAAATGTCGCGGAAGGCACAAAAAACAGGTTTCCCGTGACGGCACGGCTGAAGTCGAGCAGACGATCGTAATTGCCGGGCGGCCGGCCAACGAACATGTTCTCCAGCATCTGTTCAATCGTGCGAGGCGAACGGCTGTACCCAATGAAATAAGTGCCAAATTTGCCCAGCGCGGGGCTGCCGAAGGGCATGTTGTCGCGCAGGATCTTGATTTCTTTCCCATCCTCGACGATCGTCGTGAGCGCGCTGTGCGCCGAAGTCGGCTTGACGGCATCGTCCAGCTCAATGTCAGACAGCTTCGTGCGGCCGATGATGCGCTCCTGGGCCTCAGTGGACAGGGCATTCCATCCTTTAAGATCGTGAAGATATTTCTGCACGATAACGTAGCTCCCGGCGGCGAACGCGGCATCCTCCTCGCCTATGAGCACAGCGTCGATCGCTGCGTGGCCTCTCGGATTCTCAGTTCCGTCCACAAAACCGATAAGATCGCGGTCGTCGAAGTAACGGAATCCGTGTACCTCATCGACCGGCGAAACGGCATGTGCGATACGTGCCATAATCTGCGTCGCAAGCTCGAAGCATAAATCCATGCGCTTCGCACGAATGTGGAACAGCAAGTCGCCCGGCGTGGAAACAGCGTGACGCACCCCGGCACGAATCTCGCGGAACGCATGCAGTTGCGCGGGCCGCGGCGGTCCAAAGACCTGGTCCCACGCGTCGGATCCAAATGCCATGACGCAAGAGAGTCCTCCCTCAAGGTCGCGAAACTCCACGGCGCGCAACAGCGCGGCCAGGTCGCCACAGAACGAGCGAAGGGTTGCGCGACTCTCGGGGCCCGGGTTCACTGTCGCGACCAGGAAGATCGCGGCGCGCGTGAGTGGGGCTGCGACCGCTTGCGAAACCGCAGGCGAGCCACCTGCCGGTCCTGTCGCGCTTATCGGATCAGATTCCATCTGATATTATCCTGGCGGGGCTGGCAAAATTTCGCTCTTCGAAATATCCCGTTCGTCCGCGTGCGTACAATCGGACGGCAAGCTTACCATCGGCTCCTCACGACCGTCCATGCTGCCCGCTCGTCCGGATTAACGACCGCCACGTTTTGCAGTAGTTCAATAGTCCTTGACGCGCTGTGCGCCAAAGGTCGGGAGTTTGGAAGCGTCCCAGCCGCCGCCGAGGGCTTTGACGAGGAGCACGCTGGCATCCATACGCCGGCGGAGAATGTCGATGGCATTGCGTTCATTGTCGAGCTCGATGGTCTGGGCAGTGATCACTTGCAGGTAGGTGTCGACTCCACCTTTATAACGATTCGTGAAAAGGTGCAGAGAGTCCGCGGATGAGGCGACGGCCTGGTCTTGTTGTTGCGCTTCGTTCTCCAGAATGCGCAAGGCGGCGAGGTTGTCTTCGACTTCCTGGAATGCGGTCAGCGAAGTCTGACGATAGGTCGCGACGGAGGCGTCGTAGTTTGCGCGTGCGGATTCAGAAGTGGCGCGTCGGCGTCCCGCGTCGAACAGAGTCTCTGCGAGGGTTGGACCAAGAGCCCAGAATCCCGCCGGCCAAGTAAACCAGTTTGATCCTTGGGTGCCCTGGAAGCCTGCCGTTCCGGCGAGAGTGACCGTCGGAAAGTACGCAGCTCGGGCGATACCAATCTGCTGATTGGCTTCCGCCATGCGCCTTTCCGCCGCGGCAATATCCGGCCGACGTTGCAAAAGCTCCGACGGCAGCCCAGTTGGGATGCTTGGAGGCTGAGTCTTGAGGAATCCTTCCCCGTAGCGCTTTGGTTCAGGCGCTGCCGCCAGGGTTAACTCCGCGGGCGGCTTGCCGATGAGGACGGCGATAGCGTGTTCAAATTGCGCTCGTTGGACAGTAACATCAGTGTCCTGAACGCGTGTGGTGTCCAACTGCGTTTGCGCTTGAGCTACGTCCGATCTCGGTGCAGCGCCTCCCGTGTACCGATGCGTGGTGAGCTGCACATTGTCGGCATAGGCTTTGACCGTATCGTCGAGGAGCGCTTTCTGAGCATCGGCGCTGCGCAACTCGAAATAGTCCATGGCGAGTTCTGCCTCGAGACTGAGCTTGGCAGACTCGTAATCGCCAGCGGTGCCTTGCGCCTCTTCACGAGCGGCGGCAACGCTTCGCCGCACGCGGCCCCAAAGGTCCAGCTCGTACGAAAGGTCAAAGGGCAAAACGAAATCGCC
>DASXMM010000215.1:0-4115 GCA_036495665.1 Candidatus Acidiferrum sp.
GTTGCGGCATGCCGGGAAGGGCGACGAGGAGGCCTTTGCGCTTCTCTACCGCCGGCATCAGGGCGCGCTGTACCGCTTCGCGCTGCGCATGACCGGCAGCGCCTGGGGAGCCGAAGAGATTGTGCAGGACGTGTTCATGACTCTGATTCGCGCGCCGCAAAAGTACGACCCCGAGCGTGGCTCGGTGGGCGCGCTACTCTTCGGAATCGCCCGCAATCGCGTAATGAAGCACCTCGAGCGCATCCCGCGGGAGGTTCCGCTCGAAGAAAAGAACGAAGACGGCACCGGCTCTGGAATGGTTTTGCGGGACAACTTTACTCCGGCGATGTGGGTGGAAAAACGCGAGCGCATGCATCAAGTAAGAGCCGCTGTGCTGGAGCTGCCCGCCGAATTTCGTGAGGCGGTCGTGATGTGCGAGCTGGAAGAAATGAGTTACGAGGAAGCCGCGCAAATGACCGGCTGCCCGATCGGGACAATCCGCTCCCGTCTCCACCGCGGCCGCGCGCTTCTGCTCGCAAAATTGGAAATGCTGCGAAGCGTGCCTCAGCGCGTGAGAGCGGCGAGGTAAGCGAATCATGGAAACGTTTGGAAAAAATGCGATGAACTGCCAGGAAGTGGAAGCCATTGTACTGGACCTGGACCGCGCGGACTTCTCCGATTCGCTCAAGAGAGCGGCCGCGGTAGCGCACGTCAGCCATTGCTCGCGCTGTGCCGCGTTGCAGGAATCCTGGCGGGCCGCAAAAGAAGAGTTGCGGTTACTGGGCGAAGAGACGCTCGAAGCGCGTGCGCCCGCCCGCGTCGAAATGCGCCTCCGCCAGGAGTTTCGCACCCGCCATCGCACCATGGTTGCGCACCGCGCAGCAGTGATAGCTGCATGGACCCTGGCTGCCGCCGCACTCCTTATCGGTGCGGTCAGCACATGGAACTGGCAGCGTGCCCGCGCTCTCGAATCGGCAAAGCAGCAGGCCACGCAAAACTTCTTGATGGCCAGCAATACATCCGCGCGAGACCAGGGATTGAATGATGGCGGCGCAGTTCTCGCCGGTGGAGATGATTCGGGTGAATTTACCCCGCTTCCTGGAACCGTGCATGACGAGAGTGAAGAAGCCGCAATCCTGCGCGTTCGAATGCAACGCGGCTCCCTCGGAGCGCTCGGTTTGCCCGTGAACGAACAGCGCGCGGGCGAATGGATTCAGGTGGACCTGCTCGTCGGCAGCGATGGGCTGCCACAAGCAGTTCGGCTCGCGCAGGAAGAAAACTGAAACGGCATTCCCGCGATGAAAACCCATCGCGGATTGGAGAGAAGAGGAGAAGGAATAATGAATGAGAGAACGAAAGCGCTATTGATAAGCGGAGCGCTGATATTGAGCGCAGTTGCGGTGCGAGCGCAAAGACACGACGGGCCTCCCCCGTTCGGAGCTCCCATGGAACTCATGGGCTTCGAAGGCATGCACGGCGGAAAAGTCGTGAAAGGCGCGCCTTTCTCCGCCACGGCCACCTCCGAAACTACGGAAACGCTTCAGGACGGCTCCGTGCTGCACCGGACTTCGCAGGTCTCGATGTATCGAGACAGCCAGGGCCGCTCGCGCCACGAAGTCACCCTCTCCGGATTCGGCCCCACCTCCACGTCTGGGGGCCCCAAAAAGCTCGTCATGATCTCTGATCCAGTCGCGGGAACGCACTACATGCTCGATGCCGATCAGAAAATCGCCCACCAGAGGCCCTTCCATCAACGCGGCGAACCTGGTGCATCTGCGAATGCCGAGACTGGAACGAACTTCGAGTCCAGAATGCAGGAACACGAGCAGAAAGACATTGCCGCCGGCCTGCTGAAAAAAGAATCGCTGGGCACGCAAACGATCAATGGCCTGGCGGCCGAAGGCACGCGTACCACGCGCATCATCCCCGCTGGCCAGATCGGAAACGAGAAGCCTCTGTCGGTTGTCTCCGAACGTTGGTATTCGGCGGATCTCCAGATCGTGCTGAAGAGCACCCGCACCGATCCGCGCACCGGGACCACAACCTATACCGTAACCAACGTGCAGAGAACCGAGCCGGCAGCCACATTGTTTACGGTTCCCGCAGGCTACACGGTGCAAACCGGCGGCCCGGGACGAGGCGGCCGCGGACCAGGGCCGCTGGCGGCCAAGCCGTCCGTCGACTAACGCCGCTCAAAAATAACGATCTTCTCTCCTGAAGACGGTACGCGCCCTTTTCGCACCTGCCCCCATCAGTGCGAAAGGGGCGCCGCCGTCTCCGGACGCTGCAAAATCGGCTCCACGTCGTTACTTCTTCTATTTCCTTTGCTTCCTTTGTCTCGCCTACGGTTTGCTGATGGCCGCCAACGAATTGAGGCGTGGTATTATGGCCGGCCTATGAGCAAACAACATTTCTTTGTGAAGTTGATTCCGCCGCGGCCAACGTTTCCGATGGACATGACCGCTGACGAGCGCGCTTTGATGATGCAGCACGTGCAGTATACGAAGGAAAAATTTGACGCCGGCAAAGTGTTGATCTACGGGCCGGTGATGGTGGCAGCGGGAGCATTCGGCATGGCGGTGTTTGAAGCTAGCGATGAGACCGAAGTACGACACGTCCTGGAAAACGATCCGTCCGTGCTGGGGCATTTGAATACGTTTGAAATTTATCCGATGAGAATAGGCGCGGCGCAAGGACCGCGCGCCGACCAGTAGGAAGAGCCACCGCTAAATCGCCGAACCTCATGGGTGCCTCAAATTCCACGTGCCCTCTTCGTTCCTAACTCTATGCCCTCTGCGTTAAGCTTTTTTCTTCTCTTTCTTCTCGTCAGGCTCAGCCAGCATAATCCTTAAATCCCGCAAATTATTCCCAGTAGGCCCGGTAACAATCGCGTCCCCCAAGCGCGCAAAATAACTATACGAATCACTCTCGCGAAACATGTATCGTGCGTTCAACCCCACCGCTTGTCCTCGCTCAAAGGTCTCCCCGTCCGCCACCGCTCCCGCCGCAGGACTGTTTCCATCCACTCCATCCGTCCCGGCGCTCAACACCGCAATTCTCTTCCCCGCAATTTTCTTCACGCACGCCAAAACAAACGCCGCATTTCGCCCGCCGATGCCTTTCCCTTTCACTGGCGAGCTAACCTCGCCATCCGCAATCAGCGCGACTCGCTGCCCTGGGTTCGCGCGGCGAAGCTCCTCGAGTTGCGCGAGCAAATATTCCGCGGCGTCTTCCACCGGCCAATCATCCGTCGTGTTGTCGCAACACGCCACAAACCCTTTCGCTTCGGTAGCGTGATGCGCCGGATGAAACAAATCGTCCAATCCCAGCAGCAAGCAAAAATGCGCGTTGCAAAATGCCGCGTGACCTTCCTTCGGCGTCTCCGGCATTTGTCCCTCTTCCATCCACCGCAAAAGTGCCGCCGGCAATTTCCCGCGCAACCCAAACTCTGCAATCACACGCCGCACATCCGTAACAGTGGTGGGATCCGGCAAAGTCGGCCCTGAGGCGAGCGCAGACTCCTTGCCAACCGGTACATCGCTGACCGCCAGAGTGATCTTCGTGGCGCGCCCCGCTGCCGCCGCCAACCTCCCGCCTTTCACCGCCGAAACGTGTTTTCGCACGGCGTTCATCGCCTCAATCGGCGCTCCGCACGTTACCAGCGCGCGATGCATCTGTTGCACATCCTGCAACGTCAGCGACCCATCCAGCGGTAACTCCACCAGCGACGAGCCTCCGCCTGACAACAAAAAGAACACGACCGTCTCTTCGTCGCAGTCCTTCAATCGCTCGAGAATCGCCACCGCTGCCTTCCAACTCTGATCGTCCGGAGTGGGGTGGCCGCAAACGAAGTACTCCACACCGTCTATCGCGAATAATGGAGGGGTCGGCGCAGCAACCACAGCTCTATAGGAAAACTCGCCGCTCAAAAAACTCGCAAGCCCCTCCACCATTGCGTGGGCCGCTTTCCCGATTGCAATCACGCGTACTTTCGAAAACGCGCGCAAGTCCACGGCCACGTTGTCGAAACACAACATCGTTCCCTCGCGGCACAGTTTTCTCTGCATCGCGAGCGGAATATCGATCGCCGAAATGGTTTCCTGGAAAATCCGGCGGGCAAGTAGCTTTAGTTCCGC
>DASXMM010000216.1:0-13922 GCA_036495665.1 Candidatus Acidiferrum sp.
GACGTGGTCGCAGAACGTCAGGTAGGCGGAAAGTATGTCACAAGGCAGTGTTGCCAGAAACAGATACGGTAGCATCGACCATCGCCGCCAGTGCGCGACGCTCGGCCATGGCTGAATCACAGGCCACCAGAACAGGAATCCGGCCACTAAGAAGCTTGTGTGTTCCAAGACGTGCCACGCCTCCGATTGCAGCGCGAGCGTAAACGCCGCGGGAACATGCCATCCCACCAAGGCCGCGGCGCCCGCAAGCCAACAAAATGTGGGATTCGAAAGGAGGTGGCCAACACGCTGCACGGATGGGTACCGAAAAAACGGAGCGAGCACGCGATGTACGAAGGAACTAGGCAAACCGTGGAGCAGCGGCATAACGGGCGCCCCGAGCAAAATGAGCGGGGGCGCGAGCGTCATGAGCAGCAAATGCTGAACCATGTGAACGGTCAGCAATTCTTCGTCGAACGCCGCAAGGGATGAGCCGAGCGCCACCCAGATCAAAAACAGCCCCAGAAGAAAACTGCCAGCACGCCACCCTGAAATCATGTTCACGCGAGCAACTCGCAGGCGAATCCACCCAAGCAGGTAGAGAAACGCCTCAAGAATCAGCAGCGTGTCAAGAGCAAGCGAGAGAGCCCATGGCTCGAACTCGGCCTGAAAGAGGGCTGGCATATGCGGATCAGGGTGCGAGAGACGCGTCGCGCGACGCGTCTCTCGCGGGAGATTGCCCGGCCGGATGAAGTGTTTCAAGAAATGAGACAAGCGCGGTCGTTTCCGCTGGGCTCAAATTTTTTCCATACGCTGGCATGTTGCCGCCACCCTGGATAACCTGGCGAATGAGTTGGTCCTGTGTAAGCCGCGTAGCAACGCTGTCCAATGCTGGCCCTCGCTGCCCGCCTGCTTCTCCCAGCGAATGACAATTACGGCATTGCTTCACCTGAAAAACGAGCGCGCCCCGCCGCTGAAGCGCCGTCGTGCTGTGCAAAAACCGATCCGGCACGGGATCGCCGCTCCACGCGTTCATGTGCGGGCTCCAAGGCGTAAAGCCGGAAAGATGCGTAAGTGTCCCCAACGCGATTGCGGTCAACAAAATCGTCAGCACCGCAATCGGCCGGCGTTTCCAGCTCTTTTCTCCTTCGCCCGACAAAAATGGCAAAAGCAGCAAAATCATAATGACAACGACCGGGCCGATTAGTAGCGCCGGCGTTTCCATCGAAGGAGGCAGCAGCGATAGCAATGCATACAGCCACAGGAAAAAGTAATCAGGTTTGGGTGCTGTCTGGATGATCGTCGGGTCCGGCCGGCCCGTCGGCCCGAATGGGCCGAAGTACAAAGCGCAAGCTGCGACCGCCAGCAAAATGAACCCAGCGAAAAATATATCCTTCCACACCGCATAAGGGACGAAAGCGGCGCCGTCCTTCTTGACCAATTCGTGATATTCCTTCTCGTAGGTCGCCTTCTTCACCAGGCGTCCCGGCATCGGCCAGTCATTAATTCCCAGCTTCAGCACCATCAGCAGATGCAGGCACACGAACCCGATCAGCATCCCCGGAATCACGAAAACGTGTAGCGCAAAAAATCGCGACAGCGTGGCGCCGGCGATGATGGGCCCGCCCAGCATCAACTTCACCGCGAGCGGACCGATGATCGGAACACGGCTCGCAATCGAAGCTCCGATACCCAGTCCCCAATAGGCGTCCTGATCGAAGCGCAGAACCTGGCCGCTGAACGCCATGCCCAACGTCATCAGCAAAAGAAACACGCCGATGATCCAGGTAAGCTCTCTCGGAAATTTGTACGCACCAAAAAGAAAAACCTGCACCATGTGAATGAGCACGACCGCGACCATGAAGTTCGAGCCCCAGCCATGCAGGGCACGCACAAACCAGCCGAGAGTCACGTCGTGATTCATGGACTGCAGACTGCTCCAGGCCTCGGCCCCGGAGGGAACGTAAATCATCGCGAGCAGAATTCCGGTGACGATTTGCAAAATAAAAATAGTCAGCGCCGCGCTTCCAAATACGTACCACCAACTGGCGGTGCTGCGCGGAACCGGATGCTCCATCGTTTCGCGAATGGGCGCCGCCAACTGCAAACGGTGGTCAAACCACTCGCCAATTTGCGAGATTAAGCGCATGGCGGTTTCTTCCCGACGAGAGCGGCGCTCGGCGATCCTGGCGTTGGCAATTCGCCCGCCTGAATCGTGACCAATCCGTTCTGCACCTTGTACGGATACTCGAAGAGCCCGCGCTCCGGCGGGCCCGAAGCGCGCGAGCCGTCGCGGTAATACGCTCCGCCGTGGCACGGGCACATGAACAAACCCGATTGAGGGAACCAGCGCACCGGGCAGCCAAGGTGCGCGCAGTTAATCGCAAACACCTGGAATTGATCGCCTCCGACGCGCCGTACCCAGCATGCTGTGTCGACGGTTTTGCCGTCGGTAGGCATCACATTGGGATTGCGGAAAGTAGCCAGCCGCGTTTCGCCTTCCGGAAATTCGCTGACGGATCCAACAGGCACCCAGGCAAGATAACCGTTCCCACGTCCACGAGTAACCGACGAAAGCAAAAATCGCACGATCGGCACGGCAATCGCGGTGGCCACGATCCCGTTGAACAAAATTCCCAGCTTCATCAGAAGACTGCGGCGTGTTAGCGAACTGTCATCCGGCATCGTGATGCTCCTAGTGGTGTTGGGCGTCCTGCGAAACGGGATACGGTTCGCCAGGATTCTGCACGCGATGCGAAGCGAGCCACGCGACGACATCCGTGATTTCCTGGTCCGACATCGGCTTGCCTGGCACATTTCCACGAAAGTCCGGCGCGCCCAATTCAGGACGGCCAGCGATGACAATCGTTCGCAGCCCTTGATCGCTCACCAACGCGAGAAAAGAATCATCTGTGATCGCGCTGCCCTTTACCCCGCCGCGGCCGCCCGGACCGTGGCATGATCCACAGAACATTTTGTAGACCGCCTCTCCTTGCGCGGCGTTGCCTGCCGACTTCGCCGCGTACGACGGCAGATCGGCTCCGTTCAAATTGCCGCGGCCGCTCCAGCGCGCACGAATTTGCGTCGTAATGACGTCGATCTGCTTGTCCGTCAGCATTCCGCCAGAGCTTCGCGCAAACGCCGGCATGGCCGTTCCTCGGACACCGCTGGCGACAACTTTGCGTACCACCGTATCGTCCGCGACGGCCAGATAAACCGGATCGGCCAGCGCAATGGCCGCGCCTCCCTTCCCTTCCGACCCGTGGCAACCCGAACAATTTTGCGAGTACAAAGTTTCAAAATCCGAAATCTGATCGGGCGCTATCGTTTCGGAACCTGCGGCCGGCTGCCCGGGCGGCGCGCCGCATCCCGTGAGCAACGCCCCCGCAAGGGTCACGCCAAGGACCATGGCAACCACAACGGGAGTCAATCGTTGCCGAAATCGTGTCACGGCCGCTTCTCTCCATCTCTTCGTGGGGCCATCATGCCTGGAGCTTCGATTCCGGCGCGCAAAGCAAATGGCATATTCTCGTGGGTTCGCACTCGCGCCTGGCGCACAACAACAATCCCCGCTACGACGCCAAACGCGACCTGCGAAGCAATAAACCAGCCCCAATCAATGTGGCTGGCTAGCACAGGATTCAGAAGGTCGATCGTCGAGTACAGGAGCCCCGACCAAAGTACGGGAACGATGAGGCCGCCGAGAACAATAGGACGCCGCGCAAACATTGGAAGCATCGCGCCGTAGAGCAGTCCGACGAGCGTCGATCCCGTGAGATGTAAAAGGAAGGCGATGAAAAACAACCAACCGTGAAACGAGTTCAGCACCTCCGGTGTCAATGACTGCGCCTCCGGCCGCGAATAGACCACCGCGGCGAGCAGGTTGATCGGGTACCAGATGCTCCCGGCACTGATGAGTCCGTAAATGCAGGCGAGCACTGCCATGGCCACGCCTCCCGCGAGGCCACCCTTCAATCCGGCGGAAATCGGGTAGGTTTCCACGGGCAACCACGCGCGAACCTGCTCCTCCGCGAGCGGAACACGCTCGACGAGGTGTCGTTGCGTAGCGATCGTTATCTCCTCCCGGACAATAGGCACCAATTCTTCATGTTCGTGCGGGAACACTTCGCGAAACCACCCGACGCAACCAGCAATCGCGAGCACACCGCCGAGTACGCTCACCGACACGTCCGTCAACAAACCTGCGAACAGGAGCGTAAAACCGAAGGCTAAAGCGAACGGCCACGCGGTTGGCGCGGGAACTTCGATCTCGGTCGGTGTCCGAGGGCTTTGCGCCATTTGTTCCGCGGATGAAGGTAGCGACATTTCTTTTCCTCAGCGCCCGACCACGTACACCACCGTGAACACTACGACCCAAACGGCATCCACAAAATGCCAGTAAAGCGAAAGAACCTCGATGCGAGCGGATTGTTCTGGGCCAACGCGCCCGGCCAAGCCAAAGAGCAGCACTACGGTGAGCATGATCAGGCCTACCGTAACGTGTGTCGCGTGCAGACCAACCAGCGAATAGTACGTGGTGCCAAAAAGATTGGTCGAAATAGTCAGGCCATGCTCGTAAATCAATCGGTGCCATTCCTGGCCGGTACCGAAAAGGAAGAGTCCGCCCAAAACGATAGTGAGTAACCATAGCCCGAGGAACGCGCCGCGTTTACCGTGTTCGAGGGATCGGGATGCAAGGTGAACCGTCAAACTGCTGGAGAGCAAGCAAATGGTAAAAAAAATGGGCGTCTCGAGAACCTCGCGAGGAGTTGGCCCCGAGAGGCTCTTCCCAATGTAAAAGAGATAGGCCACAACAAAAATCGTGAAAATCGCTGACTCGGCAATGATCAGCGACGCCATGGCCACCTTCCCTCGATAGGGAAGCCTCCAAGGAGTCTGCGTGACCGGATTGGCAATGGCGCTCATTCAGGAATTCTTTCATTCATAGAGGCTATCCGGATCTTCAGGATGCTTCAGGTCCCACAGCGGCCGGCGGCTCGCGACAGTCGGGATCGTTGCGAAGTTGTACGCCGGCGGCGGCGAACTCACCGACCACTCGAGCGTCCACGCATCCCAGGGATCGTTCCCGGCTCTCGGTCCCTTAAAATAAGAAATGATCATGTTGGCGACAAAAATCAGGATGGCGATGCCCTGGATGAAGGTGCCAATCGTTACGATCATGTTCAAGGTATCCCAACCCCGTCCCGGCTCGTAGGTGTAGATACGGCGCGGCATCCCGAGGATGCCGGGAATATGCATGAAATCAAACGTGAGGTGAAATCCGATAACGAACAGCCAGAAATGCCATTTCCCAAGAGTTTCGTTGAGCATCCTTCCTGTCACTTTCGGAAACCAGTAGTAAAACGCCGCGAAAACGGCGAAAAGGATTCCGCCCACAATCACATAGTGGAAGTGCGCGACCACAAAATACGAATCGGTGAGCTGCCAGTCGAAAGGCGCAGCCCCAAGCATGACCCCCGTGAGGCCGGCGACGAGAAACTGGAAAAGGAATGCGATGCAGAACAGCATCGGAGTTTTGAAGATGAGCTTGCCGCCCCACATGGTGCCGAGCCAATTAAAAATCTTAATGCCCGTCGGCACGGCTATAGCCATGGTAGTGCCGACGAAAAATGCGTTTGAGTAGGAGCTCATTCCGATGCTGAATATGTGGTGAGCCCACACGCTCATGCTTATGAAGCCGATGCAGACCGTGGCGCCGACCATTACCGGATAACCAAAGATCGGTTTGCGCGAAAACACCGGAACAATTTCCGAAATAAACGCAAAGCATGGAATCACTAGAATGTAGACCTCGGGATGCCCGAAGATCCAGAAAAAATGCATCCAGATCGTCGCCGAGCCACCTGCTTGCGTGTCGAAAAAATGCCCGCCCAGGTAACGGTCGACGAGCAGCATGATTTGCGCAGCGGTTAGGGGAGAAATAGTAATAAGCACCATTGCGGTCATCACCAGATTGAGCCACGCCAGCAACGGCATGCGGCTGAGCGTCATCCCCGGGCAGCGCATGCAAAGAATTGTGGCGATGATATTGATCGCCGTACCGATGCTACCGAACCCCGAGACCATCACGGCAATCGTCCAATAATCGGAACTGTGCCCCGGGGAAAACGCCCTCGAAGTCAAGGGAGCGTACGCCCACCATCCCACGTCCGGTGCATTCCCCGCGCCGTAAAGCCCGCTCCCACCGACAAAACTGAAGTAGAGAAGAAGCCCTCCGAAAGCGGTCAACCAAAAACTGAACGCATTCAGCCGCGGGAACGCCATGTCGCGGGCCCCGACCATGAGCGGAACCAGGTAGTTCGCAAACCCGAAAAGCATGGGCATGATCACGAAGAAAATCATGGTCGTCCCGTGCATCGTGAACATGCGGTTAAAGACCTGCGGCGACACAAAATCGTTGTGCGGACGGATGAGCTGGATGCGAATGATGGTCGCTTCGATTCCGCCGATGACGAGAAACACGAGCGCATAGAGGATGTAGAGGATCCCCAGGCGCTTGTGATCGACCGTGGTCACCCACTCATGCAGCGTTTCGACCCATGGCCGGTCCGCCGCTCCCGCGGTTTGCACGGCCATCGCATCTGATGACATGAATCTTCTCCCAAAAATCTTTCGCTACTGGAGCGTCTCCAGGTAGCGCACAAGTGCGTCCAAATCAGCGTCCGTCAACTGCATCGCCGGCATGAGCGATCCCGGCTTGATGGCATCCGGGTTCTGAATCCACAAGCGCAGGTTTTCCTTTGTATTTGCAGCCGCGCCCGCGGCGATCGTGCTCCGGCTCATCAAGTGCGTCAGGTCAGGACCGAATCGCCCCGTTCCGTTCGTGCCGCCAACCGCGTGACAGTCAACGCACGCCGTCGTTTCAAACACGCGCCTCCCGGCGGCTTCCTTATCATCCTGAACGGCGGTCTGCTGCTGAGCGTGAATCCAAACTCGAAAAGCCTCGGGCGTCTCCACCGTAACCTGCAAGAGCATCTTCGCGTGTTGTGTTCCGCAGTACTGCGCGCACTGCCCAAGAAAAACCCCGGTGCGGTGCGGGTCCATCCACATCTCATTCGGGTGATTCGGAATCAAATCCGTTTTTCCCGCAAGCTGCGGAACCCAAAAGCTGTGATCCGTGTCGGCGGATAACAGTTTCAAAAACGTCGGCGTGGGATGCGCCGGATCGCTGACAGGAACGTGCAACTCGTTTGCGGTGACAAACCCGAGCGCCGGGTAACGAAACTCCCACCAGAATTGGTGGCCGATCGCAGTGACTTCCACGGCCGAGGTGGGCTTCGGCGCATCCTGAATCGCGTGAATCACGCGCGCAGTCGCGAGAAACAAGACCACTACGATCAGTATCGGAATGACGGTCCACGCCAGCTCAATCTGCGTGCTTCCATACACCTGCGCAGGCTCGCTCTGCAGATCGCCGGCCTTGTTGCGGAATTTCAGAACGGCGTAGGTCAATAAAGTGCCGACCACAGCAAAAATGAGGCCCGTAATAGTGAGAACAAACCACGAAAGACGAACGATGTGGTCGGCGGGCGTTGAGTGCGTCTGAAAAATGCTCGGGACAGGATTGCCAGGAGCCTGACCACTCTTACTCGCGATGCACAAACCGGCAGCAAGGAGTATCCCGGCGAGGATCACAAGTACGCCCACACCGCGACTGAGGACAACTCCCCACTCCGGCTTGAAACCATTCGCCATCGTGTCCTGTAGCTCTCTGTCGCTGCGAGTGGTCAGATTAAATCCTTTGGTCAACTAAAATGTCAACAAGCCGCCGCGATTTCGTCGCACCGAAACCGCTGCTCCTTGAAAACGAGTGATCAACCGGTGGCCACCACGCGAGATTTATATGTGGCCGACCTCCATGGAACTGCACCTCTCGAGCCACATGAACTCTTTCGCGCTCCGCGCCTATCTCCTGTGCTTAGAGAGTCTTCCCGCTGCGGCACGCCATTTGCGCCCCTCGAAAATCCAGCCCCCGTCACCCAGTTGACGGCGCTGTCAACGCCTTGGCGTCTCGCAAACGCTCGCTCGCGACTGTTTCACCACCCCACGCAGAAGCGCAATGGTAGCGGTTTGCGCTGTCCCTTTGATTCGGCAGTATGGGCCGACAGGTGCAACTAAAGTTGTTCGCCTGGTAGCGCCCGCGGATGAATAAAAGTAAGCACCCAATTTCGGGTTGAGCGACTCTGAGGGGATACAAAGACTTTGGAGGTGTCCGTGAAGCGATTTTGGAATCTCAAGAGCCAGATGGCGTTGCTCCTCGCCGGGGCAGCCCTACTGTGCAGTCCCGGAATTGGCAAGGCGAAGCGTGCCCGCGCTCACTTAGAAGGACCGTCTACTGCCGCGAAATCCGCAGCTCTCCCCCAACCGCTCCGCCCAGAAACCCAGGATATGCTCCGAGCCGCCGTCAACGCCGGAAATCTCCCCGACCTGCGCTGGCCCGATTTCAGCGACTACACCAAGCACGTCCAAAACTTCTACGCGTCCTACAACTATTCCCTGCCCTGGGTCAAAGACATGCAGCCCACCGACCAAGCCCGCCAGGTGATCTCCGCTCTGCAACAAGCAGATGAAAAAGGCCTCTCCGCCGAAGACTACGACGGCCCACGCTGGAACGACCGTCTCGCAAAACTCAAACCCGCCGCCTCGCGACCATCCGAAGCCGATGCCGCCCACTTCGATCTCGCTCTAACTGTCTGTGTCATGAGATACATCTCGGACCTCCACATCGGCAAAGTGAATCCCAAGCATTTCGACTTCGACCTGGACATCGAGGCCAAAAAATACAATTTACCGGACTTTGTCGCACACCATGTGGTCGGCGCGCCTAACGTTTCCGATGTGCTCGCGCAAGTCGAGCCACTCCACCCGGGCTACCGTCGGACCATTCAAGCTCTGCACACGTATCTGCAGCTCGAAAAAGAGCCGTCCTCGACTCCTCTTCCCCCCATCCAAAAAACAATCGCTCCCGGCGACACCTACGCAGGCACCCCGCAACTGACAAAATTCCTGCGCCTCGTAAGCGATCTTCCGCCCGATGCAAGCGTTCCGGCGGATGCAACGGTCTACCAGGGCCAACTCGTCGACGCCGTGAAAAACTTCCAGCGTCGCTTCGGACGCACTCCGGATGGACGAATCACCACGCAAACCATCACAGATATAAACGTCCCCCTCACCGCCCGGGTCCGCCAGATGCAACTAACTCTTGAGCGCTGGCGCTGGCTTCCCGTCTCTTATCAGCACTCGCCCATCGTTGCGAACATTCCCGAATTCCGTCTTCGTGCCTACGACGAAAATTTCAAAATCGTGCTCTCGATGAACGTAGTCGTAGGCAAGGCGTACGGCCACGACACCCCCGTCTTCAGCGACACCATGGAATACCTCGTTTTCCGCCCCTATTGGAGCGTTCCCTACTCCATCGTAAGGGCCGAATTTCTCCCGCGCATCGCGAAAGATCCCGACTACCTGGCTAAAAAAGGATTTGAAATCGTAAGCGCCAAACAGGAAGTCATCAATTCTGGAACAGTCACGCCCGAGCAACTCGAACAGTTGCGCGCCGGCAAACTCTACATCCGCCAAACGCCCGGTCCGAAAAACTCGCTTGGCCTGGTTAAATTCATCTTCCCCAACAACTACGACATCTATTTCCACGACACGCCCGAGCAGGTTTTCTTCTCAAAGTCTCGCCGCGATTTCAGCCATGGATGCATCCGCCTCGAAAAGCCGGCAGACCTGGCCGCGTGGGTTCTGCGCAACAATCCCGGATGGGATGCCGAGCGCATCCACGCCGCGATGAACGGAAGCACGACGCAGCAGGTAAACCTCACCCATCCGATCCCCGTCCTGATCGTCTACGGCACCGCGATCGTCCCTGAAGATGGCCAGGTGAATTTCTACGATGATATCTACGGACACGACGCCGCCCTCGAAAAAGTTCTCGATAAAGGGTATCCATATCCTGCGAACTAACGAGTCGTCATCAATCGCCGGAGAGCAGACTGGCGGGACATTCAAAACACCACTGCCTCACGCGCCCAACGTCCATGTGAATAAAGTCCGAGTGCGGGTAGTAACCAACCCCGCCGCGAGCCAACGCCAGCGCCGCCTTCCGTAGCTTGAGCGTATCGACGCCCGGCATCCGCAGGTCAATGGCCTCGGCCTGAATGTGCAAGCTGTTCTTCGCCACTCCGGTCGTGTGCGCGCGCAGTATCTCGTTCGTCGATGAGGTGCGATACCCGCAAATAATATCGATCTCGGCTCCCGGCTGCCCCACCGCCGCGGTCAAATCCGAAAGAATATCGTAAAGCCGTGGATCAAAATGCCGAAGGTCCCCTGTGCGATGGTCGCGCAGGAAAAAATCAAGCTTGGCAAGAGCGTCCGCAACGAACACGTCTCCGCGACGATAAACAATTTCAATCCGCTCACCCGTATGCGTGTTGTAAAGGCGCAAAGAGTGCTCTTTCCCCACCGAAGACACCTGCGACCGAGGCGTCACCTCTGCCGTCGCGGAAACCTCACGCGTTTGGGCCCAACCCACGCCGCCCGCCGCACTCAACAACAAAAATGTTCCCGCAATCCCCAAGGTTTTCCTGGACAAGTGCATCTATCTCCTTTCATTTCTCTCAAGAATAATTTTAGCACACACCCGCATTGCGTCTAACCAAAGCCACATTCCGAGGTGTATTATTCCGGCCATGAACTCTCCAGCACGCGTATCTAAGCCTACGGACATCCAGCCTGTCATTGACACGGTTCCAGCTTTTGTCTGGTGTGCCAGTCCCGACGGCTCAATTGAGTTTCTAAATCACCGAGGACTCGCCTACACCGGATTCACTTTGGAGCAAATCAGGGGATGGAACTGGAGGGAGACGAACATTCTTCATCCCGATGACATAGAAGACCTCTATCAGACGTGGAGTGCAATCGTGGCATCCGGGCAAGAAGGTGAAATTCAGGCGCGCATACGGCGCTTCGACGGCGAGTACAAGTGGTTTTTGTTTCGCGTTGCGCCCCTGCGCGACGATCTAGGAACTCTCATGGGGTGGCTGGGAGTAGACATTGAAATTGACGAGCGCAAACGTTCACAGGATCAGCTGTGTCGTAGTGAGTCGTACCTCGCGGAAGCCCAGAAATTGAGCCACACCGGCAGCTTCGGCTGGAATGTTTCTACGGGTGAACTCTACTGGTCGGAAGAGACGTTTCACATTCTTGGCTGCGATCGGGCGATCAAGCCTACGCTGGATTTGGTATTTGAGCGCGTTCATCCAGAGGACGCGGCTCTTGTGAAACAGACACTTGAGCAAGCATCACGCTTCGGGAAGGATTTTGATTTCGAACATCGATTGCTCATGCCAGATAGTTCCGTGAAGCACCTACGCGCCGTGGGTCTGGCTGTGAAAGATCGCTCCGGAGACCTCGAGTTTGTTGGGGCGGTGATGGACCTAACCTCGGCAAAGCAGTCTGAAGAAAAACTCCGGCAACTCTCTGGCGGTCTTCTTCGCCTGCTCAACACAATTCCCGCGCTGATCCACACCAGTCTCCCTGACGGCTATCTCGATTTCTTCAACCAACCTTGGCTGGAGTACGTGGGAAGCTCGTTGGAGGAACTACACGGCTGGAAATGGACGGCCTTCATTCATCCCGATGACGTGGAAGGAATCGTGGGCCGGTGGCGAGCATCTTTAGCCAGCGGCGAACCTTTCCTGTACGAGGCGCGGGTCCGGCGGTCGGACGGCGAATATCGCTGGATGCTGCACCACAAAATCGCGACGCGCGACAAAGACGGGAAGATTCTCAAGTGGCATGGATCCAGTATCGACATTGAGGACCGCAAGCGGGCCGAGGCCGAAGTCCAACGCAGCGAAGCGCAGTTCCGATTGGCCCTGGATACGATTCCTGGCTTGGTGTGGAGCGCGTTGCCGGACGGCTACGTGGATTATTTAAACCAACGATGGCAGGACTTCACGGGCTGCCCGTTATCTGAGGCGCGCGGATGGGGATGGCAAATTGCGATCCATCCCGACGACGTCACCGGTCACCTGGAATATTGGAAATCCGTCCTCGCGTCGGGCCAGCCGGGCGCGACCGAAGTACGCATGCGGCGTTTCGACGGAGTGTACCGGTGGCACTTAGCTCGCGGAGTCCCCCTCTATGACCGAACGGGAAAATTGGTCAAGTGGTATGGGCAGAACATCGACATCCACGAGCGCAAGTGTGCGGAAGAAAAGATTCGTGACCAAGAACTGGAGCGCCGGCAGATGCTCGATCTCGCTCCGCAGCCTATATTCGTGCTTGGGCCGGATGATACTCGTCTTCGTCTATACGCCAACCAGGCCGCACTCGATTATTACGGTCAGACTCTTGAAGAATGGCAAGCCTCCGACCGCTCCGCCGCCTTCTACCCAGGCGACTTCGAACGCATGATAAGCGCTGTTCATGACCAATTGGCCGGCGGAGTCCCGCACGAGGGAGAAGCTCGAATTCGCAGAAAAGACGGCCAGTATCGCTGGCATCTTTTCCACCAGAACCCGCTGCGCGATGAACAGGGGCGCATCCAGCGCTGGTACGTCTCGGCGACCGACATCGAGGAACGCAAACAGGCAGAGGAAAGACTCCAGAACGAAAACGTTGCTTTGCGCGAAGAACTCGACAAGAACTCGATGTTCGAGGAGATTGTCGGCGTCTCTCCGGCTCTTCAGGCCGTACTCTCCCGCGTTTCCAAAGTCGCTCCCACCGATTCCACTGTTCTGCTCACCGGCGAAACGGGAACCGGCAAAGAACTCGTCGCCCGCGCCATCCACCGCCGCTCTCATCGCTCCTCGCGCGCTTTCGTCAGCGTTAACTGCGCCGCCATCCCTCGCGACTTGATCGCCTCCGAGTTGTTCGGACACGAGAAAGGCGCCTTCACCGGCGCGCTCCAGAAACGAATCGGCCGTTTCGAATTGGCAGGCGGCGGCACCATCTTCCTCGATGAAGTCGGCGAGCTTCCCGCCGAAACACAGGTCGCTCTCCTGCGTGTCCTCCAGGAGCGCGAATTCGAGCGAGTTGGCGGAACCCGCTCGATCCAGACAGACGTTCGCGTAATCGCCGCCACCAATCGCGACCTCAAAGCCGCAATCGCCGCGCGCACGTTTCGCAGCGACCTGTTCTACCGTCTCAACGTTTTCCCCATTGAAATCCCTCCTCTGCGCCAGCGAAGAGAAGACATCACTCTTCTTGTCGAATACTTCATCGATCGTTTCGCTCGCAAAGCGGGCAAGCCGATCACCGGCGTAAACAAAAAAACGTTGGACCTGCTCCAGTCCTACCCGTGGCCGGGCAACATCCGCGAATTGCAAAACGTGGTCGAGCGCTCCGTGATCGTTTGCGAATCCGAAAATTTCTCCGTCGACGAAAGCTGGATTTCGCGCCCAACCCATTCAACCAGCCCCTCAATCTCACTGGACCTTTCCCAGAGGCTCGCCGCCCAGGAGAAAGAGTTGATCGAAGCCGCCCTCCGGGAGTGCGCGGGCCGCGTCTTCGGTCCATCTGGCGCAGCCACCAAGCTCGGCATGCCGCGCTCCACTCTCGAATCTAAAATCAGATCGCTCAAAATCGATAAGAATCGCTTTAGGCCTTAACCGCCCGCGATCTCTTCGCCGCCAGTCGAGAATCACCTTGTTCGAAATTTCGACACTTTTGGCGAAACCTCGCCACTCGCTTTATCCCTTCTTGCTTATTTTCAGCGACTTGCAAGTGGCGGCGCGATTGCACGCCTCTCTCCAAGGTTCCTCCAAGGCGAGGCTGATGCTGAAGATTCAGCGGGCAGCAAACGGTGAAGTGGTTCTTACTCTGAGCGGGCGAATCGACGGAGAAAATATCAGCGAGTTGCAATCCCTCGTCGCCTCGGAATCCCAAGGCCGCCGAATCATTCTCGATTTAAAGGA
>DASXMM010000217.1:0-8136 GCA_036495665.1 Candidatus Acidiferrum sp.
GACTCGAATGTCCGTTGCGCAAGAAGCGGTGCCGCCCTTGCCGTCATTCACAGTCGCCGTGACGGTGTAGCTCCCTGGCGCGACGCTCCCAGCGCTCCAGCGCGCGTCAGGACCGGATCCATCCACGGTTCCGCCGCTCGCGGCATAGCTGTAGGTCAGCGGGTCGTTGTCCGGATCGCTGGCATCCACATGAACCGCCACGACATCGCTCGATCCGGCAAAAATAGAAGTCGGATTCGCGGTGCACGCGGCCACCGGAGGATGATTCACAGTCGGCGGCGGCGCCTCGTGCGGCAAGCCAAACCGCAGCACGATTCCCGATCCGAAGCGCACATTGTCCTGGCGCGAGTTTCCGCCGACTGAAGGCCCGGAAAAATTGGTCATGAAGTAGTCGATTTCCGCGAAGCGCCACACGATATTCCGTGTCAGCGCGATATCCACGCCACCCCCGGCCGCCAGTGCAAAGGCAGTCTGGCTGCCGGCTCCGGTCATCGGGGGTCCAGCATGAGATCCTCCCAGGAGAAACTCCGCGAAGGGGACGAAGTAATCGAACTTGCGCAGGTTCAGCCGCGGACCGAGAAGAAAAGTTGTGGTTCCGCCGTGGATCGTCGATCCGTTCACGTTACGGTCATAGCTCAAGCCGCCCAGCTCTTCGGTGAAGCCAATCCAGCGCGACGCGTTCCACGTGAACGCGCCCGAACCGCCAAACGCATTAAAATTGTTGAAGCCGCCGCCCGGATCGAAATTTACATAGTTAAACATGCCTGCGATTTCGAACTTGGGCACGAGTTTCCCCGGCGGCGTATCTCCACTGGATTTCGCATCGGCTGGAAACGGCTTCGGGCGCGGAGATTCCGGGAGCGCGAAAAGATTCCGCGAAGCGGGAGTGATATCCCCCGCGGTTACTTTTGCGGGGCCCTTCTCCGCTGACGCCGACGCTGCTGCGGCGCTCGCGGCGTCGTCATTCTGCGGGGCCTGTTGGGCGCGCATCGGCAAAGCCAATAGAGCGCTAACCGCTACTGTCGCACACCACTTGCGCATGATTGGTCTCCCTCAGTTGTCTGTTTTGGACCCTAAGCCCTTTTGCCCCGGTGCAGCCCCGCACATGACGCTGCTATCCACTCGTTCGGACTCATTGCGGCAGACCGTCTGCCGGTAGCTACCAATACCCTGTCCCGACCTTTCCTCCGCAGGGAGAAAACCCAACAAGTCACAGTACTCAGTGGCGTAAGCCTATTCCAGGTTTAACCGTATCCGCAAGCCTTTCCTTCCCCGAACCCGTATCAAGAACTGACGATGTGGTTCCGCGTCGCGAGGCAAAACGCCGCCCGAGTAGAGAGGAAGACAAGCTGTGCCGCCAAATCCGGCGTTTCGTTTGTCCATGAGTTTCGCGCCGTCCCCGCGGTAAGTACGTTGACTTGACTCAGACCGGCAACCTAAGATGACCGGACCATGGCGGAATCCCAGCTCATTGGCCAAACCCTCTCACACTACCGCATCACGGAAAGGCTGGGCGGCGGCGGGATGGGCGTCGTCTATAAGGCCGAAGACCTCCGCCTGCACCGCTTCGTTGCACTAAAATTCCTGCCCGAGGACGTGGGCAACGATCCCCAGGCTCTAAGCCGTTTTCAGCGCGAGGCGCAAGCCGCTTCCGCCCTCAACCATCCCAACATTTGCACCATCCACGACTTCGGCGAGAAAGACGGCAAAGCTTTCATTGGCATGGAGTTTCTCGACGGCGTAACGCTGAAGCACAAAATCGAGGGCCGCCCCCTCGACATCGAAGAACTCCTGGTCCTCGCGATCGACATTGCCGATGGCCTCGACGCCGCTCACGCCCAGGGCATCGTTCACCGCGACATCAAGCCCGCGAACATTTTCGTCACCAAACGCGGCCACGCCAAGATCCTCGATTTTGGCTTGGCCCAAGTCAGAACCCCGTCTTCGGCGCAGACGTCCGCAACAAACCTTCAATCCGTTACGACCGACGAAATGATGCTCACAAGGCCCGGCACCGTACTGGGCACAGTGACGTACATGTCGCCCGAGCAAGTGCGGGCAAAACCGCTCGACGCGCGCACGGACCTTTTCTCCTTCGGTGTCGTCCTGTACGAGATGGCGACGGGCGCGCTTCCTTTCCGCGGCGAAAGTACGGGCATCCTTTTCGACGCGATTCTCAATCGTTTGCCAATCCCTCCGTTGCGCCTGAATCCCAATCTCCCGTTCAAGCTCGAGGACATCATCCATGGCGCCCTGGAAAAGGATCGCGAGCTGCGCTACCAAAGCGCAAGAGAAATGCGCGCGGAGCTCCTGCGGCTGAAGCGCGATACGGATTCGGTCGTCACGGGAGCCGCAATTTCCGGCGCCACACCAGTCCAGCCCGAGCACGGATCGCAAGCAACCGCGGCGCGCATGGCGATGGCCCCAACGACGGTTTCTTCGCCGGCCTTAGCGATAAGCCCGGCAGCGGCAGGACCGCCCACGCAATTGCCGCAGGCGCCCACGAAGAAAAACCTAAAACTCGTGGTCGCTGGAGCTCTTGTAGTTGTGGCCCTTTTGATTTTAGGTTCCTTCTACCTCGGCTTGCTGCAGCGAAAAGCCCTAACGGAAAAAGATACCGTCGTGCTCGCGGACTTCGCCAACCGCACAAACGAGGCAGTGTTCGACGACACGCTGAAAACGGCGCTCAGCGTTTCGCTGCGGCAATCGCCATTTCTCAACGTGCTTTCCGACAACAAAGTGGCGGCGACGCTGCAACTGATGTCGGTTCCGGCCAATAGCGATCTCACTCCCACAATCGCCCGCGAGCTGTGCCAGCGCGCGGACGGCAAGGCCTACATCGCAGGCTCGGTGAGCAGTTTGGGCAGTCAGTACGTTCTTGGTCTAAAGGCCGTGAACTGCGAGAGCGGAGACGTTCTCGCACAAGAACAAGCCACCGCACCCGCCAAAGAGAAAGTGCTCGAAAAGCTCGGCGAATCCGCGTCCGGGCTGCGCCAGCAACTTGGCGAATCGCTCGCCACGGTGAAAAAATTTGATGTGCCTCTGGCGGAAGCGACCACGTCTTCCCTCGACGCGCTGAAGGCCTTCAGCCTGGGCGAAAAAGCGTATCGCGAGAAGAGCCCTTCCGCGGCGCTGCCGTACCACTTGCGGGCCATCCGGCTGGATCCAAACTTCGCAATGGCGTTCCGCGAAGTGGGCGCGGATTACGAGGGTCTCGGAGAAATGGGGCGCGCCAGCGAGAATTATACGAAAGCATTTCAGCTGAGGGATCACGCCAGCGAACGCGAAAAACTTGCCATCACCGCGGACTATTATTCCAGTGCAACCGGCGAGCTGGAAAAAGCGGCGGAGACATACGAAGAGTGGATTTCCAGCTATCCGCGCGACTACCGCCCTCATATCGACCTCGGCCTGATGTACAGCGCCATGGGGAACTACGCGAAAGGCGTCGATGCGAACCGCGAAGCCCTGCGGATTGCTCCCGACGCGAGCAGCCCTTACACCGATCTGACCAACAGCCTGCTCGCCCTGCAGCGCTTCGATGAAGCGCGAGACACCATAGGGCAAGCGCAAGCCCGCAAATTCGACGGGCTTAACCTGCACAGCGCACTCTACGCACTGGCGTTTCTCGGAAAGAATTCTGCCGACATGACGGAGCAGCGCCGTTGGTTTGCGGCGACGTCACACGCGACCGTAGGCTTTTCTCTCGCCTCCGACACCGATGCCTACGAAGGACATCTCACCAAGGCGCGCGAACTCACCAGACAGTCTGTGAACGCGGCCATTCAAGAGGATAGTAAGGAAAACGGCGCCGTATGGCAGGAGAATGCCGCGCTGCGCGAAGCCGCTTTTGGCAATGACCCGGAAGCAACACGGGCAGCCGCGGACGGGCTCAAATTCGGCCCAACGAGTCAGGGCGTGCAAATCGAAGCAGCCCTGGCGTTCGCAATGTCCGGCGACGCGCCTCACGCGCAATCCATTTCCAACGACTTGAATAGTCGCTCGCCGCTCGATACGCAAGTCCAATCGCTCTGGCTGCCGGCTATTCGCGCACAACTCGCGCTGAATGCCAGGAATCCCGCGCAGGCCATCCAGGAACTGCAAGCCGCCGCGCCTATCGAATTAGGGCAAATCGGGTTCGTCGCAAACATTTCGTGTCTTTATCCGATCTACGTTCGTGGTGAAGCTTACTTGGCTTTGGGCGATGGCAGTTCAGCGGCGGCCGAATTTCAGAAGATCCTCGATCACAGCGGTATCGTCTGGAACTGCTGGACGGGAGCCCTCGCGCAATTGGGTGTCGCTCGCGCGAACGCGCTGCAAGCAAAGTCATCGCAGGGCGCGGATGCGGACCCGGCGCGCGCCCGCGCTGCCGCCTCTTACAACAAGTTCTTTACGCTGTGGAAAGACGCCGATCCAAACATTCCCATCCTGAAGCAAGCAAAAGAAGAATACGCGAAGTTACAATAGTTCCCGCGGTTGGCGTAGCTTTCAGCGGATTGCGCATCGAAGAAAAAACCCGCACAAGAGAAACCTACACCCCTAAAACCCGCACCCTTAAAATCGAAGGGTGCGGCACCCTCCGGTCTCCCTCGGTGAAATGCAAAAGTGGTATGCTCCTCTGCGCTCCCGTCAAGAAAAAAGAGAATCTATGCCCCACCCGCCGACGAATCGTGGATCATAGGTCCGGGCGAGCAACGGATTATAGCGGTTCAGAGGTGCCAGATAAATGTCGCAACCAGAGTTGTCCAGCTCTAGTAACGTGGTATCGTCGCCCATCAATCTTCCTCTGAGGCTTGCCGGTCTCGCCGCTGGAATTTCGACCATATCGCTTCGACAAGAATTGGATTCCCGCGTCCTGGTAGTATTCCTAACTCTTCTCGTTTTCCTGGGCCCGTACCTCCTAATCGGTCTTGTGCCTAAGCACATGGGGCCATTTCAGGTTGGGTTTGCTACTGGATATGCCCTCTCTATGTTAGTAGCTCTAGTAATTCACTTCGTTGCAAGGAGTCTTGGATCTACAACTCCAGCGCCAATAGGGGCATATAAAGTAGAACTGCTTCTCGACTTCGCGCTTCTCACCATCGCAGTCATCACCTGGATACGGCTGCGAAAAAGAATCGACAATAGTGCGGCATTTTCAATGTTGGTGCTTGGCCTTGGTTATCCGTTCTTCGCTTTTTGTTTCGTTGTTGTCTTGGGTCACCTATTCCTCGATAGGGCGTAACACTCGTGGCGCGGCGGGTGGCGAAGCCTTAGCAGTTGATTTTGATTTTTCTGGGGGGTGCCGCTCGATAAGGACGAAGGCGTTGTCAAGGGCGGGTGGGGCAGCCTTAGGGTTGATTTTGATTTTTCCAGGGGGGCGCCGCACCCTTCGGTTTTAAGGGTGCGGGTTTTGAACTTTCTTCCCTCTTCGCCGGCTCAATCATCTCTTGTCTTTCTACGCGGGATCAATTCGGATTCTTCGTTTCTCCCCTTTCGCGTAATAAGCCCAACTACTCCAAGGCCACTCTCTCGGATGCAACACCAGTTTTCGCTGCACGGGATTTGCATGGATGTACTCTAACTTCTCTCGTAGTTTCTTTTCACTCCAGATGTTGAAATCGTAGAAGCGCCTCTGCCAAAAATGCGGCTCCTCAACAGCATCATCCTCAAACCGCAAAGACATCTGGCCGGCCATGTTTTCCTTCGTTTCCTCAGCAGCGTTCGCGCCGTTTTTTGCTTCAGCACTTGCAATGCTGTCGACGGAGTCTTTTTCGCCGGCTCGCTGAGAATCAGGTGGACGTGCTCGGGCATCACCACATATCCAATCAGACGAAAATCGTGGCGTGTCCGAATCTCGTCCAGGATCTTCACAAACTGATCGCGCGCACGGACGGTTCCCAGAAGTGGCCGCCGCCGATAACAACTGAACGTGACGAAGTGAAGGTCGCCACGCCCATAGTATCGTTTCAGCGGATTGCGCATCGAAGAAAACCACACCAAGAAAAACCCGCACCCTTAAAACCGAAGGGTGCGGCACCCCCAGTTACTCTCGGTGACTTACGAAAGTGGTATGCTCTTCCAGTGAGCTCCCGTCAAGAAAAAAAATCTATGCCCCACCCGCCAAAACTTCGTCGATCCCTCGGGTTTGGCACCCGGCACCCCCAGTCGCTCTCGGTGACTTACGAAAGTGGTATGCTCTTCCAGTGAGCTCCCGTCAAGAAAAAAAATCTATGCCCCACCCGCCTCTCGGATTGAAACCCGAGGTTATCATGAAGGCGATGTGGGACGACGACCTCGTACTGCCCCCACATCCCCCGACAGAAAAACCGCCGGATAACCAATGATTACATCAACCGAGAGTGCCATTCTCCTCTTCGAATCCCTCACAGATACTGAGAAAGGAAGAGTGCTCGGGCGGGTCTGCCATTATTTAACCGTTGTTGCGCGGGCTGTTTGCACGGAAGGAACTCCCGAGCAACAACGTGAGAACCTGATTGCGATAAATGAAATTCAGCATAAAGCCCTGGGCCAAATGCTCGCCTACCAGAGTGGCCGGAAGGACCGATATTCGGATAGGGCCGTTTTCCTGGCCCTTGTTGACCTAGCCAAAAAAGCGGACTTACTAGGCTATCTGCAGCGGGCGTTGGCGAAGGCGCTGGAGGGCGGGTGGGGCAGCCTTAGCAGTTGATTTTTGATTTTTTCCGGGGGTGCCGCTCGATAAGGACGAAGGCGTTGTCAAGGCACAAAACTCCTGTGCAGTGGTTTTCCACCGCTTGCGCGTCAGAGTGGTGGAGGACCGGGGAAACTCGAGGACAGAAACTCGGGGACAGACGGGACGTTTCTGATGTTTCCGCCTTCCGCTTCCCTCGGCATCGAAACCCTTCGCCTATCCAACTCCTTTTCTTATGCTTACGATTTGTCTTGACAACTGGGTAAATACATCATATAATTTCGTGTGAGAATTCGACACAACTCGCTTCTCTCGCCTCCATCACGTAATCCCTCCCTTTCCGTCCTGCCTTCCCCTTTAATTGCAACACTTGCAGCCCCCTCCGTAAGCGCTGATTCTAAACAACTTACAAAATCCCTAAACCCTTTAAATGCAACACTTACAGAAAACGTACGGGGTGGCGTTCCCGCTCCCCTCTCCACGAACCCGCCCGTGGTGTACATGAACGAATCGCCGCAACCCCTTTCCCATCATGCGCGTACGCACTCTTTCGTGCACAACGGGGGTGTGGGGTACCCCACAAACCACAGACGTGCCGCCGCGCAATCCCTTCCTTCCTTTTCCACAACCTTACCGTGTGCGCACGCAGACCAACGCCCGCAACTCCAATCCTTTCAACCGTTTACTTCACAGTTCTCTGCATACCCGGGGGTGGGGTCCATGCGGCCAAACTTGAACATGGCCGGCACGACGCCGACTCGCGATAAACTACTGACGCGATGCTGAAAACCACTTTGTTGGACACGAATTGGATGGGGCGGCCGCGGTCGATTGCGGCGGTGCTGCTGGAGTCGGATGGGCACTGGGCGATCATTGATCCGGGGCCGGCTTCCACTTTGCCGGCGCTTCGGCAGCACCTCGAGGCGCACGGGATTGGTGTTTCGGATTTGAATGCGATTTTGCTGACGCATATTCATTTGGATCATGCGGGGGCCGTCGGCGCGCTGATCAAGGAGAATCCGAGCCTGGAAGTTTATGTGCACAAGGCGGGGATGCTGCACATGGCCGATCCGGCGAAGTTGCTGGCGAGCGCGGAGCGGCTTTGGCCTGGCGAATTGCAGCGCTTGTTTGGCGAGACGCTGTCCGCGCCGTTTGGGAATTTGCGCATGCTCAAGGGCGGGGAAACTTTGAGTCTTGGAAGCCGCAACCTCGATGTGGTTCCCACGCCGGGGCATGCTTCGCATCACGTTTCGTATTTCGATTCGTCGGATGGCACGGCGTTCGTGGGCGACACCACCGGATTTCACATCGAAGGCGAGCCTTTCGTCGTGCCGCTGGCGCCACCGCCCGATATCGATCTGGAGATATGGAACGCCTCACTCGACGCGATCGCGGCGCGGCACCCCTCGCGGCTTTTTCTTACGCACTTCGGTTACTCGAATGATCCCGCGGCGCACATCGCCGAATATCGGAAGAATTTGAAA
>DASXMM010000218.1:0-2790 GCA_036495665.1 Candidatus Acidiferrum sp.
ACTTCCGCAGGCGCCATTCTCACCGCCGAAGTCGCCGTTCGTCTCAAACAACTCAATCTCCCTGAGCCCGCCGCCCTAGGCCTCTTCTCCGTCCTCACGGATTACTCGCGCACCTCCGATTCCCATCAACTCTTCACACTCAACGGCTTCCCCGGCAACCTTAGGCCCCAGGATCCCAGCGCCGCAATCGGCGAAGAATACGCCCGCACCACCGACCGCCACGATCCCGTCCTCTCCCCGATCTTCGCCGACCTCAAAGGCATGCCGCCCAGTCTCCTCGTCACCAGCTCGCGCGACCTCCTACTAAGCGACACCGCCCTCTTCCATCGCGCCCTACTCCGCGCCGGCAACGACGCCCAACTCGTAGTCTTCGAAGCGCTACCCCACGCCTTCTGGTATCACTTCCAGCTCCCCGAAACCACCGAAGCTCTAAATTTAATGTCCAATTTCTTCCTCACTCACGTTGGTCCGCAGGCCCGCGGTGCTTACATCCGGTAATTTCGCCGCCCCATTTTCCGCCACCTGCGCAAACCTTTAGGGTTCGCCTTCTTACTCTGAGCAAAGCGAAGGGCTGAGGCGGACCGCTCCTCGCCGACTCGCCGCAATTCTTCGGCTCTCTATGGAACCTATTTCCTTTCCTAACGTCTCCTAACTGTCGACCAGCGCCTTCGTCCAATCGTTCGAGGTCCACATGCACTCTTTCCTCTCTGACCTGCGCTTCACCCTTCGCGAACTTCGCAAGCGTCCAACTTTCGCCCTCACCGCCATTCTCTCGCTCGCCCTGGGCATCGCCGCGACAAGTGCCGTCTTCAGCGTCATTTACGCTGTCCTCATCGATCCCTTCCCCTACCCGGGTTCCGATCGCCTCATGCAGCTCATCATGGTCGACCAGGCCGGCAACGATCGTTACGCCGGCCTAAACGGTCCCCAACTCGAACAGCTCCGCCAAGCCAAGTCCATCGAAAGCATCTCTGGCATGGACTGGTGGAATCTCACCACCACCGACGGCGACATCCCCGAAGACGTTAGGACCAACTATCTCTCCCCCGACGACCCGAACCACTGGGGCACCAAAGCCCTGATGGGCCGCTGGCTGATTCCTTCCGACGCGCCCTTCGGCAAAGACGCCCAACCCGTTGTCGTGCTCGGCTACAAATTCTGGCAGCGCTACTACATGGGCGACCCAAACGTCATCGGTCGAACGATTCAACTCGTCCATAAGCCCTACCAAATCGTCGGAGTCATGCCGCCGCGCTTCAAATGGGGCGACGTCGATATGTACCTTCCGCTCCACGTCACGCGCGACCCGAAAATCTATTTCGACGCCTCCGTCAAACTCCGTCCCGGCGTCACCAGAGGCCAAGCCAACGCCGAACTTCAGCCCTACCTCGAGCAATTCGCCAAACAAACGCCAGAACGTTACCCCGAAAAATTCCGCGCCAATCTCCGCAGCATCACCGAACTCTACGCCAAACCTCTCGGCCCCACCCTCTATCTACTGCTCGGCGCGGTCGCGTCTCTCCTCCTCATCGGCTGCGCCAACGTCTCCATTCTGCTTCTCGCGCGAGGGGCGGAACGCCAGCAAGAGCTCGCCGTCCGCGCCGCCGTTGGCGCAGATCGTTTCCGCATGATTTGTCAACTCCTCACCGAATCTCTAGCCATCGCGCTGGCGGGTACTTCGCTAGGCGTACTCCTCGCCTGGAAAAGCCTCGCGCTCATCACCGCATGGCTCCCGCAAAACTCTGTCCCTGCTGAATCCGTCATCAAAATGAACCTGCCCGTCCTCTTTTTCAGCGTAGGCCTGGCTTTCGCCACCGCAATTCTCTTCGGCCTCTCGCCCGCCCTCCAACTCTCCCGCCCCGACATCGCCCGCCTCATGCAAGGCAGCGGACGCCGCGTCATGGGCAGCTCCCACGCAAAACGCGCTCACCGAGTGTTAGTCGCCGCGCAAGTCGCTCTCACCCTCCTGCTGCTTTCCACCGCAAGCGCCGCTGGCAAAGGTTTCGTCCGCCTCCTCAAAGCCGATCTCGGCTACGACCCCCACGCCACCATGTCCGTCCCCATTCCCATCCACGAAAATACCTACGTCTCCTGGAAAGATCGCACCACATACTTCGAACAAATCCGCTCCGCTATCGCGGCCATGCCCGAGGTCGTTTCCGCCGGCATTTCCACCAACGCCACTCCTCCCGAAAGCGGCTGGGACACGCGCTTTGAAATCTTCGGCAGCGCCGCCGCCGAAAAACCCGAGGCCAGCGTCCACTTCATCAGCCCCGAATATCTCGAAGTCCTGCACATTCCTATGTCCCAAGGCCGCGTCTGGGATCACACCGAAACTATGCGCGGTGCCCCCCTGGCCATAATCAACCAAACGATGGCCCGCCAATATTGGCCCAGCGGCGACGCCATCGGCCACCAGCTCCGCCTTCCCGCCATGAAGGACGAGCCGCCCTATTCTCCCGCCGCCCCCGGCAGCGACGGCTGGATCCAAATCGTCGGCGTCGTCTCCGACGTGCGCGACGACGGCCTCCGCAATCCCATCAAGCCCGCCATCTACGTTCCTTTCACGCTCCATCTCAACATGTTCACGCAAATCCTCGTGCGCACCCGCGTCGCCCCGCTCTCCATCCTCCACGACATTCGTGCCCGCCTCGTCCAACTCGACCGCGAACAGCAAGTCATGCGGGTCCAGGACCTCGAAACCTGGATCGTCGAACTTCCTGAATACTCCCAGCAGCGTTTCGTAGCCCGCCTCTTCGCCATCTTCTCCATCCTCGCGCTAGTCCTCGC
>DASXMM010000219.1:0-7453 GCA_036495665.1 Candidatus Acidiferrum sp.
GGCGCTGACGTATCACATGCGCGACCACCGCGCCACGTTGCGGCTCAATGAGGAAGTGGAAAGCGTGGAGGAAACGCCCGAGGGCAAGGTGGCGGCGAACCTCGTCAGCAAGAAGCGAATTAACGGGGATGCGTTGCTGTACGCGGTCGGGCGCCAGGGGAATGTAGACCGGCTTGATCTTGAGAAGGCGAGTATCGAGTCCGACGATCGCGGGCGCATCAAGGTGGACGCGGATTTCCGTACCACGCAGCCACATATCTTTGCAGTGGGCGATGTGATCGGCTTTCCGAGTTTGGCATCGGTCTCGATGGAGCAGGGGCGTATCGCGGCGGCGCGGGCGTTTGGGTTGCAGCTGCAGACAGATCCCGCGAGTTATCCTTACGGGATTTACACCATTCCGCAGATTTCGTTTATTGGGAAGACGGAAGAGCAGCTTACGGATGAAGACGTGCCGTATGAAGTGGGCGTGGCGTATTATCGCGAGATTGCGCGCGGGCAGATTTCGGGGCACACCGATGGGCGCTTGAAACTGCTATTCCACCGGGAGACGCTGGAGTTGCTGGGCGTGCATATTTTTGGAGAAGACGCGGCGGAATTGCTGCATATCGGGCAGGCGGTGTTCAAGCTCAAGGGCAAGATCACGTATTTTATCAACACGGTCTTCAATTATCCTACCTTGGCGGAATGCTACAAGACCGCGGCTTTCAATGGTCTCAATCGGTTGGGCTGAAACGGCTGCTCTAATGGCGCCTCGTAGCTTCAGGCTTCATAATCCCCTGGGAAACCAATGAATCCAAAAAGTCCTTCGATAGACCTTTCCCAAAAAACAAGCACTCAGGATAGAAGTTATCGTAGGCTCCAAATTCAAGCACATTATCTTTCTCAATTTGAATATGAATAATGCTGTTCGGAAGAGCTCCACCGAGAGCCGAAAGCAATGGTTTGCTCATCGCGGGCACTAGCGGCAGAACGACAAAGTCTTGTTTGGGCCAGGTTGTGTTTCTTTTGAGGATGGAAGTTTCTTCTTCGGAGGCTTCGGACATCTTGTTGAGCCGCGTGTTGCGCAGGTCGCCCTCAAATGATATGTACGCGTTTCCCGCCAGTTGTTCCATAACGGCCAGCAAGAAGCGAGTTCTGTCCCGGACCACCCAGTAGGGTTGCTTGTCTCCCATGGACTCTGGCTAAGCCCAACCCTGGCGGTATTCGCGTTTGAGGTAGTCGTTGGCTTGGGCGACGTTGGTGACGCGCATGGTCGCGCCGTCGTAGTTGATCTTCTTTCCGGCGCGCAGGGCGACTATGCCGAGGAGCATGACTTCGGTGAGGCGCGCGGCGTATTCGAACGGGCAGGAGGCTTCCGTTTTGCCCTTCGCGGCATTGACCCAGTTCATTTCGTGGTCTTCGTTTTCGATGCGCGGAATCTTTTGCGGCGGTTTGCCGTAAGAATCGTGGAGCGATTTGGGCAGCAGCCGAGGATGCAGGCCGTAAGTGTCGTGGAGCAGTTTGCCTTTGCTGCCGATGAGCAGAGCTCCGCCGCCTTTGTTTAGATCTTCGTCGCCTAGTTCTTCGGGCTTGTTGGGCATAAGGCCGCCGTCGTACCAGGTCAGCTTCACCGCGGGCATGGACCCGCGTGCGGGAAATTCGTAGAAAGTTTGCGTGGCGTGCGGGTAGCAGACGCCGTTGAACGGCGTCGAGACCGTTTCGACCGTCGTGGGCAGGCCGAGGTTGAGCGCCCACATGGAGTGGTCGATTAAGTGGGCACCCATGTCGCCGATAGCACCGACGCCCCAGTCCGGCCATCCACGCCAATTGAAAGGGTGGTAGATGGGGTGATATTCGACGTGCGGGCCCACGCCGAGGAAGAGATCCCAGGACAGCTTATCTGGAACGGGATAATCGCCGGCGAGCGCGGCGGCAAGGCGCGTGTTAATCCCCTGGCCGTTCCATTTAAGCGTGGTGGAGGGATCCTTTAGCGGCTCGGGACGCGGGACGCCTTGCGGCCAGAAGCCCAGCGGGCGGTTGGTCCAGATGTGGACTTCGCGGACTTCGCCGATGGCGCCGGCTTGAATGTATTCGACGGTGGTGCGGGCATCGTTGTAGGAGTGGCCTTGATTGCCCATTTGCGTGGCGACTTTGGTTTCCTTGGCGCGGCGCGAAAGCTGGCGGGCTTCGTCGATGGACCAGGTGAGCGGCTTCTGAACGTAGACGTGTTTGCCGGCCGCCATGGCGGCTAGGGCGATCGGGGCGTGCATGTGGTCGGAGGTGGCGATGAAGACGGCATCGATGTCCTTCTGGTGCTCGAGCATCTCACGGTAGTCCTGGTAACGCTTGGCCTTGGGCAGATGCTCAGACTTCAGGCGGGTCATGTTGTCGAGACGGATCTTTGATTTGGCGCGATCGAACTCAACGGGAGGCTCGCCCTTGGCGGGCTGCGGCGTGGGGTTGTCCAGGCGCTTTTGCAGGTCCTTGATTTCATTTTCGAGTTTATCGAATGATTTCTCGGCGTAGCCCCAATCGACGTCGCAGAGGGCTACGATGTTTTGGCTAGAGAGATTGATCAGGTTGGTGCGGCCCATGCCGCCGACTCCGACACCGGCGATATTGAGCATATCGCTTGGAGGAGTGAAGCCGCGGCCCAGGACGTGTCTCGGGACGATGGCAATGGCGGCGCTGCCGGTGGCAACGCGCGTCAGGAATTTGCGGCGTGACAGGTCGTTCGCTTCCATTTTCTTGTTCATAGGGTGCTCCCCTCTTGCGCTGACGCATTATCGCGCTGTCGCGGGTACATTGCGAATCTTAGCTGGCCGGCGATGTTTGGGCTCCGTTGATCCTTCGTAGGCGGTGGCTGTCCTTTAGCAACGAGGGTCCAACCCGTCCAAAGCGCGCAGTGCTCGCATTCCTCAACTTTTCCACACTAACTTTCAGGGGGAGTCCTTCCGTACCATTGACGATGTTACTTGCTGCTGCGGAAACTGAGAACAGTATGGCCCGTTACTCGACTTTCCTTGGGCGCAGGGTTGAAGTGCAATACCGCGCTGGAGACATCCTTTTGCCTGCGTCCGGCACGTTCGTGGCGGATTCGGGCCGCTCCATCTTTCTCGAGCAGCATTTCGAGCAGCGCGGGACGCAGAAGCATTTTCGCTGGGAAATTCCCTACCAGTATATTGTGCGCCTTGAAGAGAAAGCCGAGGCTAGCCCGGGTGCGACGCCTGCGCCGGGTGCCAGGTCTTACGCGCCCTCTGCGGCGCCGAATGCTGCTGCAGTGCCTTCCTCCGCGGAGCCCAAGGCGGGTGGAGCTCCAGGAATTCTTCCCCTGCAAAATCGCCCCAAGACTGCCTGATCTGTGTTTTGCGCGGTTGTTGGCCTCGCCTCCTCGACGATTCGGTTACAATCAACGCGTTATAGAACCCACGTCGTCGCAGCGGGCCCCGACATGTGCCCTGCAGCGCGCAGGAGGCTCTTTGTGACCGCCGAAAACCGCCCCAACACCAGCATCGGTCCAGGCTCCAAAGTCGGGCTGATTGGGCTTGGCTTGATGGGCAGGCCTATGGGCCTGAATCTCTTGAAGGCTGGCTATTCGCTGACTGTCTGGAATCGCACCTCCTCACGCGCCGAGTCGCTTGTAGCGGCAGGGGCCAAGCTGGCTGGTTCGCCGCGCGAGGTCGCCGCCGCTTCCGATGTGCTCATCACGATTGTTAGTGATCCGCCCGCGTTGGAAGGCGTGCTTTGGGGCGCCTCCGCAGCGGGCAAGGACTCGGGCGCGATGGGCGCACTTCGCCCCGGCAGCATTTACATTGATTCCAGCACAGTCTCCCCTGCGATGGCTCGAAAGATCGCGGCGGACTGCGTAAAAAGGAAAATTTCATTCCTGGACGCGCCCGTAACTGGTGGGACGTGGGGCGCCGAAAAAGGCGAGTTGGTTTTTATGGTGGGAGGCGACGCCGACGTACTGAAGGCCGCGGAGCCGGTCTTTAGCGTGATGGGAAAGCGATGGTTTCACCTCGGCCCGAACGGGGCGGGCCAGACCATCAAGCTAGCGATGAACCTCATCCTGGCGCTGCAGGTGGATGCGCTGGCGGAAGCTCTGGCGCTCGTGACCGCCTCGGGACTGCAAGGGGAAAAACTCATCGACGTGCTGCAATCGAGCATGGCGCGGGCGGGGGTGCTGGACGTGAAAGCGCCGGTGATGCTGAAAGGCGAGTATCCGCCCAGCTTTCCGCTGCGCTTGATGCATAAGGATATGGGCCTAGCGCTGGATCTGGCCAAGGAGGTTGGCGTTACGCTCCCTGCCGGTGCAGCGGCCTATTCGACCTATTCGGCCGTCAAAGCCGCCGCGAAGGAAGATCTCGACTACGCCGCGGTTATGAAGTTCTGGAAGCGCTAGCTAGGCTTCCTTCGTGGGCAGTGGATGCTTCAGACTAAGAGCTTTATACCGGCCGAACGGCAGCGCGCTGATCGAGGTCAAGAGCAAGGTTCTGGTCGAGAACCACGGCAACGTAGCGCGAACAGATTCTCATTTCCGAGGCAGCCCAGGCAGCGACGGCCGGTTGGAAAGAGCGGCAGGCTTTCTCAAGCTTGGCGACTACGCCGTAGTAGCCTTTAACCTCACGCAGCCACGGAGTGGCTTTTTTCGTGCGCGGCGACATCTCGTCGCAGAGCACCAAAAGCTTGCCGAAATCGTTGGGCCCGATGGCTTCGGGCTCGATGCCCGTGGTCGCGCGCAAGGAGTCCGAAAGGGCTTGGTTGGCGGTGGTCAGCCAGATCATGCGCCATTGGCTGATCGCAAACTGTATAAGAGCCAACAGAGCGAAGACGAGAATAATGGCTGCGGTCATAGTGTTTGCCTTGCTTGCAGGATGAGTGTGCCCTCCCCGCTTGGGATTCCCTATAGGACTCCCGTACCACCGTACAGGTATCGTTCGTTTGGCCAGCAACGGCCGGATTCGCGTGCAACCCCAGGCAACCGCGCGTCCTCTGCCTGGCCGCGGCAGCTGCCATCCATTCCCGAATCGTTGTAGGCAAGTAACTTCCGTGTTAGCAACTTCGGCAAATACTATTGACCGTAAAGTGCGGGCACTCTAGGGTGGGATTGACGATAGTTGCATTGTTGTCCGTCTCATGAACGTCGAAAAGAACCCGCACGCGCCACCTCTCGAAACGACCAGCGATCAAGAGATCGCCGACAAGCTGCGCAAAATTGAAAGACGGGACTGGTGGATTTGGGGCAATTCGATTTTGGTCATGCTGCTCCTTACGGGAGGGCTGATTTCGTTTGCTTTGCCGTCGCTGTCGCAGGGAATGGCTCCCTTCTTCAGAATCAAGGTCGCGGACGCGATTTTTGCGCTGGTGGCGCTCGTCATTCTTTTCAATGCGTACACCGTTTATCAGCAGGTGTTAATCAAGCGCCTTCGCCGCCAGCTTGCGGAGAAGCAGCACCACTCAACGATTCTTCGCGAACTAGCCATGATTGACACCTTGACGGGCCTCTATAACCGGAGATTTGCCGAGCAGCGCCTTGCTGCGGAGGTGGCTCGGTCCGCCCGCAAAGGACATCCTTTGACGGTAGTGCTATTCGACCTGAACGAGTTCAAATACATTAACGATACGTATGGGCATCCCGCGGGGGATTTGGTGCTCCAGGAGTTTGCTGCTGCGCTGAATCGCGCCATTCGCAGCGGGGACTTAGCAATTCGCATGGGCGGCGACGAATTTCTGTTGATTCTTCCCGAATGCAATCACGAACAACTCCAGCTTGTTCTAAACCGCCTCGGCCCGGTCGAACTGTCGTGGGAGGGGCGGAAATTCTCCATCAGGTATTCCGCGGGTTGGAAGGAATATGTGTCCGGAGATCAGCCGGAAAGTATGCTCGCCGCCGCCGATCAGGCTCTTTACGCGAATAAGCGAGCGTCGAAGAACACGCCCGCTTCCGTGTCCGTCTGAACCTTCGCTACGCGCTCACAAACTTATTCGCTGCGCTTCCGGTCGCCGTCGGCAGGTGGAAGCCAGCGCTGCATGTCCACAAACTTCAAAAACGAAATGTGGGATAGAATGCCCCGGTCTTCACCGTTCCGGCGGCGAACGAGCAATTTTTCTTGGCCCCGCCGAACGGCACGGCTTTCGTTGCTTCTAGCGGCCTGGATCTCCGGAGAAATGGAATGACGCAGGAAAAAAGATCGTTCGTGATTGCTGGTACCATTTCTCTGCTGATGTTCCTGGGCGTGGCTGTCGCGACCCCGCAGTCTAACGATTTGGGCATCTTCACCAACGAGGCCAGCGTGGGACAAACGCCGCCCGGCTGCAAAGCGCACTTCGATGCATCCAAAGGCGAGTACCGCATCACGGGAGGCGGCGCAAACGTCTGGGGCGCCAGCGACGCATTCTATTTCGTCTGGAAAAAGGTGTCGGGCGACATGACGCTAACGGCTGATATCGAGTGGGTCGGCACAAGCCCCGCGGAGCACCGCAAAGCCATGCTCATGTTTCGCCACAGCCTCGATCCCGGCTCGCCCTACGCCGACGCGGTTTCTCATGGGAACGGGCTCACGTCGCTACAATTTCGCGGCGCGACAAACGAGCAGACCTATCAAGTCGTGGCCGCCGAGGATGGACCGTCGCGCCTGCGCATCGTCAGAAAAGGCAGCCGCTTTACCATGTACTTTGGAAAGCCGGGCGAAGAGCTGAAAGCAAGCGAACCCGTTGAGTTTATCGGCCTGCAGGAACCCTTCTACGTGGGGCTTGGCGTTTGTTCGCACGTCGCGACCACCCTGGAAACTGCAATCTTTTCCGACGTAAAACTCGAGGAAGCCGCACCGGCGAAATAGCTCGCGACGCCAAGAACGGAGAAAATCATGCCAACCGTCGCGTCGATCATGGCCGAGTTAAAAAAGAAAGGTAAGGAACAGACGCGCAAGATCTACGCCCGCCACGGCATGGCCACGGACAATATGTTCGGTGTAAGCACCGCCGATCTCAAGTTAATCGCCAAGACAATCAGAGGCGAGCAATCGCTGGCTTGCGAACTCTACGAAACCGCCAATTTCGATGCGATGTATCTGGCGGGGATGGTCGCCGACGGCTCCAAAATGACCAAGCAACAGTTAAACGATTGGGCGGAGCGCGCGGCCAATTTGCAGATGATCGCGGAATACACGGTGCCCTGGCTCACGGTGGAAAATCCGGACGGCCGCGCCCTCGCGACGCAATGGATCAAATCTAAGAAAGAACATGTCGCCTCGGCTGGTTGGTGCACTTACTCCGGCCTGCTCGCTACAAAATCCGACGACTCCTTGGATCTAGCGGAAATCGAGAAGCTGCTAGGCGTCGTCGTCAAAGAAATCAAGGGCGCGCAAAACCGCGTTCGCTACACTATGAATGGGTTTGTGATTGCGGTTGGAGGCTACGTAAAACCGTTATCGAAACAGGCGAAGGCCACCGCCCGCCAGATTGGTACTGTCTC
>DASXMM010000220.1:0-9990 GCA_036495665.1 Candidatus Acidiferrum sp.
CTTAATTCACACCATCCGTTGTGTTCCCGTACGCGATCGGCCTTCCAGCTTGGGGCTAGTCTCCACTTCCCAAAATGGCACAGCCCATCTTGGCTGTGCTCTTTCAAATCCAACTCCGCCTACATCAGATGTGTGCGCACCGTTGTACCATGTCGCGCACCATATTTTTGTCAGTCAGCCTGGTGACCCGTGCCCGAACTTCCCGACATCACCGTGTACATGGAAGCGCTGGAGTCCCGCATTCTGGACCAGACTCTCGAATCCATCCGCATCGTCAGCCCTTTTCTCTTGCGCACCGCAAACCCTCCCATCACTGCCGCCTCCGGCAAAAGAGTCCTCCAACTCCGCCGCCTGGGCAAACGCATCTGCATCGGCCTTGAGGACAACCTCTGGCTTGTCCTCCATTTAATGATCGCTGGCCGCCTCCACTGGCACCCGCTCAAGCCGTCCTCGGCCGGCAAACTCACCCGCCCGAAGGTTTCACCACCTCGCAGTCTTGCCGCCTTTGATTTCTCCAACGGCTCGCTTGTCTGGACCGAAGCCGGCTCCAAAAAGCGCGCCTCCCTGCACGTCGTCTCCGGCGAAGATGGCCTCCGCTCGCTCGATCCCGGCGGCCTCGAAGTCCTTGATGCCACACTCGAGCAGTTCACCGACGCGCTCGTCGCCGCCAATCACACGCTCAAACGCTCCCTCACCGACCCGCGCCTCTTCAGCGGCATCGGCAACGCCTACTCCGACGAAATTCTCTGGGAAGCCAAGCTCTCTCCTCTCGCGCTAACGCAAAAGCTCTCCGCTGCCGAGATCAAGCGCCTCTACGAGGCCGTCCGCTCCAGCCTCACGCACTGGACCGCCCGCCTCCGCGCTGAAGCCGCCGGAAAATTCCCCGAAAAGATCACCGCCTTCCGCGAAGGCATGGCCGTCCACGGTCGTTACAAACAATCCTGTCCGCGCTGCGGCACTAAAATCCAGCGCATCCGTTACGCGAGTAACGAAACTAACTACTGCCCCACATGCCAAACTGGCGGCAAACTCCTCGCCGACCGCGCCCTCTCCCGCCTCCTCCGCGAAGACTGGCCTCGCTCTCTGGATGAACTTGATCTGCTGATCACCTCGAAGCGCTCATAGCTCCAGCATCTTTGTCGGTTCCGCGGCATCCAATCCTGTGATTTCCATACTCGCAGAGCGGGAGAACCCCTTCCCATGAACGTCGTGTCACTCAACGTCGGACTTCCCCGCCAAGTCGAATGGCATGGCCGGCCCGTCATCACCGGCATCTACAAAGAACCAGTCAGCGGCCGCATCCCGCTGCGCACGCTCAATCTCGACGGCGACCGCCAGGCCGATCTCACCGCCCACGGTGGGGAGTACAAAGCCGTCTACTGCTACCCCGTCGAACACTACGCCTACTGGAAAAAGGAATTGCCGGGCCGGGATTTGCCGATGGCCGTTTTCGGGGAGAATTTCACCACCGATGGCTTGCTCGAGGACTCCGTTCATCTTGGCGACCGCTTCTCCGTCGGCTCCGCGGAAGTCATCGTCACGCAACCTCGCCTGCCTTGCTACAAACTCGGCATTCGCTTCGAGGCTGACGACATGGTCAAGCGTTTCCTCGCCAGCGCTCGTACCGGCTTTTACCTTGCCGTCACCAAAGAAGGCCAAGTCGCGGCGGGCGACGAAATCAAGCCTCTCTCACAAGATCCAAACGCCGTCCGCGTTTCAGAAATCACGCGCCTCTATATCGCTAAACGGTTCACCGACGACGATGTAACTTCCCTCCGCCGCGCGATTCAAGTCGCCGCCCTGCCAGACAGCTGGAAAGACTACTTCCGTGAACGCGCTGGAAAATCCAATCTTTGATTGGCGCTCTCCCGGACCTCACGTCCTACCGCTCAGATGGCTTCGCAGGTGCTTTCGCACCCGATTTCGTATCGACCGCGCCAGCCCCGGTCTTCACCGGGTACGCCGCGTCGTAAGCCTTCACAATTTCCTGCGTAATGTCCGTCGACGCATACATCACCGGCGTACTCTGCGACGAATCGTCCAGAACCGCCCCATATCCATTATTCGGGGCGTACTTTCCCAACACCTCAACCATCCTTCGCCCGATGCGCGATACCACATCGCTCTGCGCATCATTCAAGTCTTCCTGAAACTCGTTCTGCCTGCGCTCGAGTTGCCGGGTGAGCCGCTGCCCGTCCACCGTCAGCTTCTGTTTCTCTTCGTCGCTGAGGGTATTCGCCCCGGCGTTCAGCCGTTGCTGCAAATCCCCGATCTTCTTGTTCAGATCCTCTATTTCTTTCCGCCGCGCCGCAAACTGCGCCTCTAGCTGTGCGGCAGCCTGCTTCCCTTCCGAAGTGTTGGCAATCGCCGCGCGCATGTTAATCGCGGCAATCTTTGCGCCAGCAGTTGTAGGATTCGTGGGTTGGCTCTGAGCCAATAACGCGGCGGTGCACAATCCACCCGCCATCGCCAGCGCGGTGGTTCGAATCAATGTCATCCTGTTCATGGTTTTCTCCTTCAAGGAAATTCGCCCGAGGTTCTTCGGAATTCTTCAGACCAAAACACACCAGCATACGCAAGGATTTTCCGGTGGACTCTTCAGGCCTGCGGAACCCGTCACTGCCATGCCCCTGCGTTAGCTGTTCCGATGCGCGCGCCGGTTCCCCGCGTTGCCCGCTCTTAACACGGCACCTCTGCGTGGCGCTGCCATCCCTGCCTCTTGCGTTACACTAATGGCACCTTAGCCTGGAGAGACTCATGCCGACGCGCTACGATGCCTGGAAGTTGCTTTGCGAATTCACCGAGTCCGAAAGCCTGCGCAAGCACATGTTGGCCGTCGAAGCCTGCGTCCGCGCCTACGCACGCAAGCAACACGCCGACGAAGAACTTTGGGGCATCACCGCGCTGCTCCACGATTTCGACTACGAACGCTGGCCCAACAACGAACACTCCGCCGACAAAGAGCATCCCGCCGAAGGCGCCAAAATTCTCCGCGAGCGAGGCTACTCGGAAGAAATCGTCCGAGCCGTCCTCTCCCACGCCGATTATTCCGGCGTACCGCGCCAGACGCCCCTCGAGCACACCCTCTTCGCTTGCGACGAACTCGCCGGCTTTCTCACCGCCTGCTCGTACGTCCGCCCCTCGAAAAGCATCCTCGATCTTGAAGTCGACTCTGTAAAACGCCGCCTGAAAGACAAAGCCTTCGCCAAAGGCGTCAGCCGCGAAGACGTTCGCAAAGGTGCCGAAGAACTCGGCGCCCCGCTCGAAGACCACATCGGCTTTTGCATTTCTGCTATGCGAGAGGAAGCAGACGCGCTAGGCCTACGCGGAAACATCGGCGCCCAAGCCGCAGGTTCCTGAGTTAACGGCGAATCGAAGCTTCTCCGCCCTCATTCATACCGCAATGCAATCGTGGGTGAGTACAACAAGGCTCCACTTCATTCCCAAGAGAGAAACAGCCGACACAACCCCTTGCCGTTCAATGCTTTGGCTCGAAAAAGCATCTCTAACACAAAAAGTGAAAAACGAAACTGGGTAGTAGACCGTCTATAGGGTAGGATATAGCCATTCTATATCCTGCTCGTGGAGCTGAGGAATGAAGGAGCGGTATCAAAACCGGATCGAACTGTTGCAAGGCACGCTCGATCTCCTCATCTTGCAGACCCTGCTCTGGGGCCCGCAGCACGGCTTTGGCATCAGCCGTGCCATTCGTGCGAACTCAAGCGACTTGCTGCAAGTGGACGCCGGGTCGCTGTACCCCGCGCTCCACCGGCTCGAAAAACAAAAGTGGATCGGCGCCGACTGGAAAATCTCCGAGAACAAACAGGAAGTGAAAGTGTACCGGCTGACGGCAGCAGGAAGAAAGCGGCTCACCCAGGAGCGCTCCCGATGGGAGCAGATCTCGGAAGCGATTGGCGGTGTTCTGAATCCCGCGAAAAAAGAAGGTGCATCATGAAATTCTGGTGGCTGTGGAGTAAGCGAGGGAAAGAGCTGGATAAAGAGATCCAGCACCATTTGCAGATGGCCGCAGCGGAGCGCGGCGAGCGGGGCGCATCCATCCGTGACGCGGAATCCGGTGCACAGAGGGAATTCGGAAATGTGGGCCTCGTGAAAGAGGTGACGCGAGACACCTGGGGCTGGCGCTGGCTGGAAGATTTGTTCGAAGACGTGCGATACGGCCTGCGCGTACTGAGCAAGAACCCGTCATTTTCCATAGCTGCGGTGCTGGCCATCGCATTGGGAGTTGGCATTAACGTCGGACTTTTCTCAGTGCTGAACGGCGTTGTGCTACGACTGCTGCCGGTGCCGCGCGCGGAACAGATTCTCAGCGTGAACCAGATTTTCCATCATCACGTAAGCCGCAACGTTCACAACGGAGAGAGCCTGTTCTCGTACGCGGAGTATCTGGATTATCGGGAACACAACCACGTGTTCAGCGGGCTCTTGGCCTATGAACCGTTTGTGGAGGCAACGCTCGGCGGCGGGCACATGCAGCCGCTTCTAGGGACACTCACCTCCTGCAACTATTTCGAGGTGCTGAACATACACCCAGCGCAGGGCCGCGGCTTTGTGGACACGGATTGCGCGGCGCCCGGCCAAAACGCGGTCGTGGTGGTTAGCGACGAATTGTGGCGTGGAACGTTTGCCAGCGATGCGTCGCTGGTAGGCAAACAAATCATTCTGAATCGGACGCCCTGCACGGTGATCGGCATAGCGGCACCGGGATTCTCGGGCACGGAGCCGGTGGCGAGCGCATTCTGGGCGCCGATAACGATGCAGAAGGAGCTCGACGCGGGCCGCGACCGCTTGGGCGACAGCAATATGAGCTGGCTGGCGCTGCTCGGACGTGTCGACCCGGGCGTCACGACCGAACAGGTGCACGCAGATCTCAGCGTCATCGCCGGACGAATCGATCAATCGCATCCAGGCCGCATCACGTCGCTGGCGATTTCGCGAGCCACACTCGTCGGCAGGCCCGACGAACGGGAGTTCCTGATTCCGGTTGCATCCGTCGTCCTCGCGGCGTTTGGCCTTGTATTACTGATCGCCTGCGCGAACGTAAGCAATCTTCTGCTGGCGCGGGCATCGGTGAGGCAGAAGGAAATTGCGTTGCGGCTGTCCATGGGCGCGAGCCGGTGGCGGCTGGTGAGGCAACTGCTGACCGAGAGCCTGCTGCTCTCCGCCGCGGGAGGCGCGTTGGGATCTTTGCTGGCGTTCTGGTCCTTCGCAGGTGTCGCACACTTTCTGATTGCGCATTTGCCAAAACACTTCCCAACGCCTGCGCTGGACCTTGCGCCGGACTTTCCTGTGCTGGCCTACGCTCTGGCGTTGACGCTGCTCACGGGCGTTGCGTTTGGCCTGCTACCGGCGCTGCAGAGTTCGCGGCTGGATCTGAATACGGCATTAAAAGCAGACGGCGCGTTTTCCGGGTCGAGCAGGAAAAGTGGCCGGGTTTTGCGCGACGCGTTCGTAGGCGCGCAAATCGCCGTGTGCATGGTCCTTCTGCTGGCGGCAGGCCTGCTGCTCCGTGGATTGTATTACGCCCAAACGATCGATCCGGGATTCGACGTGAAGAACGTCGCGAGCGCATTTCTTAGTCTGCAGACGCTGGGCTTCGACGAGAGCCGCGCCACAGGGTTTGCCGGGAGCCTGCGGAAGCGCGTTGCCGATCTGCCCGGCGTGCTGGAGGTGGCGCAAGCAGAGACCGCGCCTCTGAGCAACGATCACATCGGAGACAACTTTTTAGTTCCCGGTCACGCCGAGAAAGTGGGGATGGAGTACAACTATGTTTCGCCGGAGTTCTTTTCCGTGGTTGGCGTTCCTATCGTGAGGGGACGCGGGTTCGCAGCGAATGACTGGCGCGACGGCACTCCGACGATTGTTACCGAATCGACCGCGCGGCGGCTGTGGCCCGGCCAAGACCCGCTGGGAAAGACGTTCCGGGACCGCCTGACTGGAGGGCTCGCTGGGCCGCAGCATGCGGTGGTCGGTGTTGCCAAAGATGCGCGCGTGTCGCGCCTCGGCGAGTCCGACACCATGTACGTTTATTTCCCAGCCTCGCCGACCCGCAATATGCGCAGTTATCTGCTGATCCGCTTCGAAGGAAATGTCAGAGACCTCAACGACAGCGTTCGCGAGGTAGCGCGGTCCATCGATGCGGACGTACCGGTTCAGGTAACGACGCTCGAAGACAACATGGAGGTGTGGCGGGCGCCAGCGCGGATTGTTACCGGGCTGTCTGGTGCGCTGGGCGGGCTGGCACTGCTGCTGGCGCTGATCGGCGTGTACGGCATGGTCTCGTATAGCGTGAGCCGGTCCGTGCGCGAGATTGGAATTCGCATGGCTCTCGGCGCGGATGGTTCGGAAGTGATGAGCCACGTGCTCCGACAAGCGATGAGGCCGGTGGCTATCGGTTGTGTGATTGGGGTGGCGGGGTGTGCCGCCGTGTCCTGGGTGCTATCCAGTTTGCTGTTTGGGCTGGGCGCGCATGACCCCATTGCGTTTATCTCAGTTCCAGTGTTTCTACTCGTTGTGGCGCTGGTCGCAAGCTACATTCCCGCACGACGAGCGATGCGCGTCGATCCTGTGGTGGCGCTGAGGTATGAGTGAAAGAGAAGTAGGAAGTAAGGATAAAACTCCCCGCGGGCGTCACGAAAGACCGCACGTTTCACTTCTGAACAGTACCAATCCTCGATCGGTCTACGCAGCATCATGATATTGCCCCACTTGCGACCAGCCCGATAGAGTAGTGCCGGGAAGTGTCCGAATTCCGACATTCGCGACCTAACCGCAAGCCCCTTTTCCTGTCTAAGGATTCGGATGAGCCAAAGCGCTGGCAGCACCCAAGACCGCGAGGCACTCCAGAGCGCGGCGCGAGAAAGCGATGCCATCGCCGTCGAGCGCACGCTCGCAGGCGAACGCGACGCTTTCCGCTCCCTGGTCGAGCGCCATAGCCAGCAGCTCTTTCGCCTGGCCTACCGCATGACCGGCAACGAGCACGACGCCGAAGAAGTCGTCCAGGAAGCTTTTTTGCGCGCGTACAAGAACCTCGGCCAGTTTGGCTCGCGCGCCAACTTCGGTACTTGGGCTTATCGCATCGCCGCGAACTACGCGATCGATCGCATGCGCCAAAAGCGCACCGAAGAAGCGCGGCGGCAAACGCCAAGCGCCCTGGCCGAAGAGCAAGAGCAGGATCCGCTGGATTTGGTCCCCGACGAAAGGCCAACGCCAGACCGCGTCGCGGGCAACCTCGAGCTGAGGAAAAAGATGGAAGAAGCGCTGAAAGAGTTGAGTTCTTCGGAGCGCACCGCCTTCGTGATGCGCCACTGGGAAGGCTGCGCCATCGAGGAAATCGCCGCCGTCCTGAAGTCAACGACCAGCGCCGCGAAGAACACGGTCTTTCGTTCCGTACAAAAATTGCGCCGGGCCTTGGAGCCCTACGTAGGAGCACGAGGCGCTCTGCAAGCGAAAGCAGCAGGGGCCGCGCCGGAACCCAGGGGAACAGAACTATGACACACCTGACAGAAGAGCAACTGTTCGCATATCGAGAGGGGGAGACTACGCAACGCGAAGCCATTGCCGGGCATTTGACGAGCTGCACCGCCTGCCGCACCGAGCTCGATCGCATGGAAGCCGTGCTCAGCGCGCTCGACAATCTTCCCGTGCCCGAGCGTGGCCCGGAATATGGTCGCGCGGTCTGGCAACAAATTGCGCCACGGCTGCCAGAAAGAGCCGGACGCGGTTGGCGCACCTGGCTCGAACCGCGACGCTGGGTCGCCATCGGAGCGATGGCTGCCGTCATCGCCGCAGCCTTCGTCGCTGGCCGCTGGTCAAAACCAAAAGATGCCGGATCACCGGCAGCCAGCGTAGCGCAAGTTCGCGAGCGTGTCCTCGTCGTAGCCGTTGGAGAGCATCTCGGCAAATCCGAAATGGTGTTGATGGAGCTCGCGAACGCCGCGCCTCCAGCATCAGGCCAAAAGCAAATCAATATCTCCGCCGAGCAGCGCCGCGCCGAAGACTTGCTCGATGCCAACCGTCTCTATCGCGAGACAGCTCAGCACGACGGTGACGCCGCCCTCGCCGATGTGCTCGATGATCTCGAGCGAGTCTTGCTGGACGTAGCCCATAGTCCCCAGGAATTGACGCCGGCCAAGCTGGAATCGTTGCAGAAGCGCATCGAAGCCCACGGAATTCTGTTCAAAGTGCGCGTGGTCGGCAAAGAATTACAAGAAAAAGGAAAAACCCCGAATTCCGCGCCGCCAGCGAAGGAATCGGAAAAAAGAGAGAGGAACAAGGCATGACCATCGGAGATCGGACAAGCAGAGCAGCAAAAATCGGAGTGATCGCGGCAGCGCTGCTGATCGCGCCACGCATGGCGAGACCAGCGGCAGCTCAAGGGAGCGCGGGCGCACCCTCGGAATCCTGGCAGGATCAGAGCGCCCAGGACCGCGCACAAGCAGACCGCGATCGCGAACAAGAGAGGCGCGACCGTGAGCAAGAAGCCCGTGAGCGCGAGCAAGAAAAGAAAGACCGCCAGCAAGAGCGCTTCGAGCGGCAGGGAGAGTTGTACGACGAAGGCCGTGAGGCGCTGGACGAAGACCGCTACGACGAGGCCGCCACGAAGTTCACCGCGCTCGCAGACATGGGCGGCCCACAGACCGACGCCGCTCTCTACTGGAAAGCCTACGCGGAAAACAAGCGCGGCAAGAGAGACTCCGCGCTGACAACGATCGCCGATTTAAAAAAACGGTTTCCGCAAAGCCGCTGGATCAAGGACTCAGCAGCACTTGAGATCGAAGTGCGGCAGTCCACCGGCCAGCCAGCCCACCCCGAATCACAGCCCGATGAAGAGCTGAAGATGCTCGCAATCCAGGGCTTGATGAACAGTGACCCGCAGCGTGCCCTGCCGCTTCTCGAAAAAGTCTTGAACGGCCCGGCCACTCCAAAAGAAAAGTCCAAGGCTCTCTTCGTGATCGCGCAAAACGGTTCCCCGGAGTCGCGCGAGATTCTTGGCCGAATCGCCCGCGGCCAGAGCAATCCTGATCTCCAACGCAAAGCCGTCGAGTACCTCGGCATGTTCGGCGGGCAACAATCCCGCCAGACGCTCGCGGAGATTTATGCCTCTTCTACCGACGAGTCCGTGAAACGTGCCATTATTCGCAGCTACATGATCGCTGGCGACAGAGAGCACTTGCTCGCCGCCGCCAAGGGCGAAAAAGATGCGTCGCTTCGCGCGGACGCCATCCGCCAGCTCGGTATCGTTCACGCACCCGACGAATTGCGCCAACTCTACAAAACAGAAACCTCTCCCGAAGTGAAAAAGGACATCCTGCAAGCCTTTTTTCTCTCGGGTGACGCCAAATTCCTTGCCGAAGCCGCTCAAAATGAGAAAGACCCGGAAATTCGCCGCACCGCGATCCGTAACCTCGGTCTCGTCGGCTCGCCCGACGCTAGAGAAGCGCTGCTGGCGATCTATGCCAAGGAAACCGACCGCGAAAACAAAGAAGCCGTGCTCAACGCCCTCTTCATTCAAGGAAACGCGCACGCTCTTGTGGCGATTGCCCGAAGCGAAAAAGATCCACAACTGAAAAAGATCGCAGTCTCGAAGCTCGCGATCATGAACTCCAAAGAAGGCAACGACTACTTGATGGAAATTCTGCAAAAGTGAGGCGAACGATGCGCGCAAATCCGAAAGTTTCCGCAGCAGCAAAGAACATTCTTGGCGTTGCATTAGTCGCACTAGCGGCCGCGTTTTCTGCAGCCCAGCTCGCCGCGGGCGCGCCAAGTCCCGCCCCCGCGCAAAACGCCTCCGACGCGCCGAACGTACAAAACGCCAAGTTCGAGACGCGCGCACTGAACGGCTCTCTAGCGGACACGCTTCGCGGAATCACCGCGCAAGCCGACAAGCCCGAGTGGCTCGCCTACAGTGTTCCCGAAATCACCGGCGACCGCACCGTCTGCTGCGGCAATTTCAACGACGGCGACAACTAC
>DASXMM010000221.1:0-4369 GCA_036495665.1 Candidatus Acidiferrum sp.
TGCGCCGCCGCACCCGCCCCATGTCCAGCTTCTCCAACTTGCAAAGCTGCGACCGCATCATCTATGGCGTCCTCTCGCACCTCAACAGCTCCTGGGAAAAAAAGCCTTTCTTCCAATTTACACAAAATGCTTGACGCTACCCCACTTACGATTTGTCTTGACAGGTAGGTAAATATATACTATAATCTCCTGTGAAAATTCGACACAACCCGACCCTCCTGCCTCCGTCACAGAATCCCGCGCTTTCCGTCCTGGCGGCCACTATCCCCTTTAGAATTACATCTTTCGCAGACCCCCACCCTCTAACCCCCATGGAATCACATTCTTACAAAAACACAGGGAGGGGGTCCCAACTCGTCACTCCTGTTCGCGTACACGAACGAAACGCCGCAACCCTATTGCTATCAGTTCACTGCGCACTCTTGCCATGCACAACGGGGGTGTGGGTACCCCAGCCTCCAAACCTTTCCAACTTTCCGATCTTCAAACGTTCCCGCTGTGGACTGTCAACTGTCGGCCGTCAACCTGTCAGCTCAATCAAAGGAGGCTCCACCACGCCAGCCAACGAATAATGCTAAAATAGACTCTCCAATGGGGGCGACTCGGTTTCGACGGAAGCTGTCGCGGCCCGAAGGCATGCCGGGACCCACCTGCCCGTAACTTGGTGGAAACTAGAAATGCCAACAACAACTTGGCACTTGCTGCTTAATTAATTAAGCGCACGCTTCCCCGGGCTTCGCTCATGGGCCCGGTCAGAGGCGTCACACAGTGAGCTGGCCTGGGCCTTTCGGTCCGTAAGGCTCGGGCGAGAACCATCGGACTAGCTGGCTTCGTTTCTTGCTCATTCTGAGCGCGGCCGGCGAACGCGCGACAGGCCCGCAAGGGCTGGGTCGCACACCGAATTGAGATAAGCATGTAGGCTTCGGTCCGTAGCGCTTTTCGGACGGGGGTTCGACTCCCCCCGCCTCCACCATATAGTGGCTTTATTTTTTAACAACTTACACACGTCTACCAGGATGTGTGTGCCAGGCGTGTGGTTCTATGGCCGGGATCCAATCAAAACCACTTCACATCACACCAGACATAATTTACTGCGTGTGATAACTACTTCATTTTCGACACTGGGGGGCCTCATAGGAAGAGGCTTACTGGAAGGAGGCGACGGCCTGCGACAAATCCGCGTACGTAGAGAATAGATTTAGAAGCCCCACCATTTTGAGCGCCTGGTGAGTGAATTTCGAAGGGTTGAGCAGCCGAATATTGCCACCACTCTGTTTCGCGCTGGCCAAATAGCGAGCAAGCAGGCCAATCCCGCTGGAATCAATGGTCGGTACTCCTTCTAGGTCCAGAATGATCTTGCTATGCGACTGTCGAATCAACTCGCCCATAGCGGCATTAAAACGGTCTAGAGGGGTGCCCATGCAGAACCTGCCGGTTAACTTTACGATTTGTATGCCGTCCTGCATCCTAGTCTCGATATCCAAAGTGCTGCCTCCCTCACACATCGGGTATATTCGCATGCCGTTTACGCGCTTGCGTTGACACCCCAGAATCCCTTTGTTAGAGTCCACGCACAAGTTAGATAATCCGTGTCAAAAAAGCAAGAAACTCAGTCCGATGGCAGCCCTTTCCCGAAGTCGTCGATGGACGGAAAGCAAGACCTTTGTCGAGTCAGGAAAAAAAACACATTCTGAATCTTTCCGCACTCTCTGCCAATCTCCTGGCGGAGCAGGAGGTGGTACCGCGGGCGCGAGCGTTCGCCCGGTTCGTCGTGGAGTGGCTTCCGGAATCCGCAGTGAGCGTATATACGCTAATGTCCGACCCCGAGGGTAATTACTGGAAGCCAAGATCGACCGTCGGCGAAGGCACCGTTCATGGTCAAAGGATCCGCGGTGATTCCGGTCTGCTCGGCCAATTGATGGAGAATGTCGCTCCTCTACTGCGCAGTGGAGCCGCCGTAAAACGAGAGGACTATCCCCATATCGATATCCGAAAGACGCTACTCTCGCTTTGCTATGTTCCGTTGGTGAACGGCGAAAACCTTGTGGGTGCATTGGAAATTATTTCTTTCGAGAAGGAGCTAACAAAGGACGAAGTTATAGGCTTGGAGCAAGCGGCCAGGGTGGGCGCCGTGGCACTGGCTTCCGGGCAGGCTTATGAAGAGGAACGCAACGGAACGTTCACCTCCATCAGCAGGCTTACGCAGCTCTATGATTTGGAAAAAGTATTCTCGTCGACGCTGGAGATGGAAGAATTATTGCCTCTCATTGGTTCAAGGTTCTCAGAACTCCTGGAAGCCCAGACCGTGAACATTTGGCTGCTACATCCTGACGAAACAATCGAGTTGATTCACCAGAACGGCAAAGATCCCACTTCTTTCAAAGGGCAGATGCTCCAACCTAACGAAGGAGTGGCTGGGACGATATCCGACAACGGCGAAAGCGTGTGTATTTCCGATCCGGAGGATCCGCGGCTGGTAGAGCGCAACGCGGCGGGTGGGGATTCTTCCGCCCGCTCGATTCTGGCGGCGCCGATAATGGATCGGGGCGCCCTCATCGGTGTCGTGGAAGTCGTAAATAAGCTCAATGGCATTCCTTTTGACGAAGATGATTTGTTCCTCCTGACAAGTCTCAACGACACGGCGTCGACGGCGCTGCACAACGCGAGCCTCATGGCGGCCGAGCGCAAAGTCGAAATCCTGGAGACCTTAAACACCGTCAGCCACGAAATCACCTCTACGCTCAACCTCGAACGCATGCTGCAAACCATTGTCAATGCTCCTCAGGCCGTCATTCCCTATGAGCGTGCGGCGATTATGCTCGAGAAGCGCGGGCGCTTCAAACTCAATGCGGTCACCGGACTAACGCAGGTTAACGTCGACGCTCCGGAGATCGCATCGCTCCACGAGATCCTTCAATGGGCGTGCCTTTCGAACGAAGTTATACATGTGCGGCAACACGATGAAGAGATTGACGCCGACCGCGAAGAAACGCGTGCCAAATTCAAGAAATACTTTGCGGATTCGCGGATGCGCGGGTTTTATGCCCGGCCACTGAGCGATGACACCGGTCGCGTCGGCTTGTTGGCGATGGAAAGCAGCGATCCGGATTTTCTCGGGCCGGCGCACGTGGAGATAGTGGAGGTGCTAGCCGGCCAAGCTACAGTCGCGCTGCGGAACGCTCAGTTGTACAAAGAAGTTCCCTTCATTTCCGTCCTGGAACCGGTGCTTGATCGAAAGCGAAAGTTCATGGCCATGGATAAGTTTCGCCGAAGGGCGATCCTGGGTGTGTCCGCCGCCGTCGTAATTTTTCTGGCCATATGCCCGCTGCCAATGCGCGTGGACGGCGATGCGGTGGTGACGCCGTTGAGCCGCGTGCAAGTCCAGCCGGAATTTGAAGCCGTTGTGGGAAAAGTTTATGTGCATGAGGGCGAGGCCGTGACTCGAGGGCAAGTTCTGGCGGAGATGGAAGCCTGGAACTACCGGTCCGCGCTGGCCGGATCGGAAGCCAGATACCAAACCGCACTTCTGCAAATGAACCGAGCACTTATGGCCAACGACGGCAGCGAAGCAGGACTCCGACGCGTGGATGCTGATTATTGGAAAGCCGAGGTGGGTCGTGCGCGGGAGCTGCTGGCCAAAGCGCAACTTCGAGCACCAATCGACGGCGTCGTGGCGACGCCTCACGTAGAAAACCTCGCTGGCCGGAGGCTGCAGTATGGAGAGAGTTTCGCAGAAGTCGTGGATACCTCAAGCGTGGTAGTTGACGTGGCCATTGACGATAGCGAAGCCAGCTTACTGAAGGAAGGTTCAAGAGCCGTCGTCAAACTTAACAGCTATCCTCTGCGGACATTTCGTGGCAACGTCGTTCTCATAAGCCCGAAAGGTCAACAAGAGGGAGAATCTCGTGTGTTCTTCGCGAGGGTGCTCGTGCCGAATCCGGATGGAGCGATTCGAACGGGAATGCAAGGAAGAGGAAAAGTTTCGGTGGGCAGGCATACGGCAGGATACGTACTCTTCCGGCGGCCCGTTCAGTGGCTCTACTCGCGGATGTGGGCGTGGACCGGATGGTAAGGGTGAGCCGGATGGAACTCGGCAAGAAAATTCTGGTGTTCGCTTGTTGGAGTGGTTCGTACCTGACGGGCGGTTGCGGAGAGAAACAGCCAGAGATAGTGGCTGCCGCTCCTTCGTCGTCTCATCCGGCTGCGCCGTCGACGAGAGCAGTGCCGACTGTTTCCGTTTCGCCGCGGTCCGAAGATGCATTGACGGTGTCCGGCCCGCTCATCGTCGAGCATGAAGTAGACGTCACCGCGCAACGCGACGGCATCATCTCCAGCATCTTTACGGATGCGGGGATTCGCGTAAAGGGTG
>DASXMM010000222.1:0-5584 GCA_036495665.1 Candidatus Acidiferrum sp.
CCGCGCTCGCGCTCTTCCGGCGCGTTGTCAATCGAATCAAACGCGCGGAATTGCACCTTCGGGTTGTGCTTCGACAACACCTTGGTAATCGCCGCCGTCAGGGTCGTCTTGCCATGGTCAATATGACCAATCGTCCCAATGTTGCAATGCGGCTTGCTGCGCTCGAATTTCTCCTTGGCCATTGCCTTCCGCTCCTCAGTCGAATTCGTGAACCGACTAACTTAAAACTGTTTTACTTCCCTTACTTCTCGCCGCGCTGCTTCTTGATGACTTCCTCGGCCAGCGCCGCGGGAAGTTCCGCGTAATGCGAAAAATGCATGGTGAACGTTGCGCGACCCTGCGTGCGGCTGCGCAAATCCGTGGCGTAACCGAACATCTGCGCCAGCGGCACTTCGACGCGAATCACATTGACGCCTGCGCGATTTTCCGTGCCTTGAATCGCCGAGCGGCGGGCATTCAAATCGCCAAACACCGGAGCCATGTATTCTTCGGGAACGACCACTTCCACTTTCATGATGGGCTCGAGCAAAACCGCTTTGGCCCTGGCGCACGCTTCTTTGTAGGCCATGGAGCCGGCGATTTTGAAAGCCATTTCGTTGGAGTCGACATCATGGTAGCTGCCGTCGATGAGCACGACCGCGACATCCACCGTGGGAAAGCCCGCCAAAATACCGTTATCCAGCGCTTCGCGGATGCCTGCTTCGATAGGCGCGATGAATTCGCGGGGAATCGAGCCGCCAATAATTTTGTCAATGAAGAGGAAGCGATGTTCCTTGTCGAATTTCCATTTGCCGGGATTGTTGCTGCCGACAACTTCTTTTGCCAGGGCGTCGATGTCGTCGGTGGACATCTCTTTCATGCTCTCGTGGCTGGAGCTGGGGATCGGGTGCAATTCAATTTTGCAGTGGCCGTACTGACCTTTACCGCCGGTCTGCTTGATGTATTTGCCTTCGGCGATGGCTTTCTTGCGAATCGTTTCGCGGTACGCGACTTGCGGACGGCCAACGTTGGCTTGCACGCTATATTCACGCAACATGCGGTCGACGATGATTTCGAGGTGCAGTTCGCCCATGCCGGAGATGAGCGTTTGCCCGGTGTCAGGTTCCGTCGACACGCGGAACGTCGGATCTTCTTGCGCCAAGCGCTGCAAGGCTACGCCGAGCTTGTCCTGATCGGCTTTCGTCTTTGGCTCGATGGCCACCGAAATCACGGGAGCCGGAAAGTCGATGTTTTCCAGAATGATAGGCTTGGCTTCATCGCACAGCGTGTCGCCGGTGTTTACGCTCTTCAGTCCAACGCAGGCGCAAATGTCGCCGGCGTAAATTTCGTCAATTTCTTCGCGCTTGTTGGCGTGCATCTGCAGCAAGCGGCTGATGCGCTCGCGGGTCCCCTTGCCGGAGTTCAGAACGTAGCTGCCGGATTTCAAGACGCCGGAATAGACGCGGATGTACGTGACATGGCCGACGAAGGGGTCGGACATGATTTTGAAGGCCAGCGCGGCAAACGGTTGATCGTCCGAGGCGCGCCGCAAGGCGACTTCATCGGTGCCGGGATCCGTGCCTTCCACGGGAGGAACATCGGTCGGCGAAGGAAGATAATCAATCACCGCGTCTAGCAGCGGTTGGATGCCCTTGTTTTTGAACGCCGAACCAGCGAGGACGGGAACAATCTTGAGCCCGAGTGTGGATTTGCGGATCGACTTGCGCATCTCTTCGAGCGACAGCTTGCCTTCGGACAAATACTTGTCGATGACTTCGTCATCGTGCTCGGCGATGTAGTCCACCATCTTGCCGCGATGCTCATCGTAGAATTTCTTGTCGATGGCGGAGCCTTTGAGCGCTGCAGCAACGTCGGGACGCGAATCCACGAAGGCCTTGTCCCAAAGCTTTTCGACCGGGAACTCCTCGAATTTTGCGCCGAGAGTTTCTTCGAGCCAGACGATTACTTTTTCTTCCAGGAAGTCGATGATGCCGATGAAATTATCTTCGCGACCGAGGGGAAACTGGAGGGGAACGGGGTGGGCGCCGAGGCGTTGGCGAATGGTGCGGATGACGTGGTCAAAATCCGCGCCCATGCGGTCCATCTTGTTGACGAAACAGATGCGCGGGACGCGATACTTGTCGGCCTGGCGCCAAACAGTTTCGGACTGCGGCTGTACGCCAGCGACGGAATCGAACACGCAAACCGCGCCGTCCAACACGCGCAAAGAACGCTCGACTTCAACGGTGAAGTCCACGTGGCCCGGGGTATCAATAATGTTGACGCGATACTTTTTGCCGAAGCGATCCCAAGAAGCGGTCGTCGCGGCGCTGGTGATGGTAATGCCGCGCTCACGCTCCTGCTCCATCCAGTCCATTGTGGCGGTGCCTTCATCCACGGAGCCGATCTTGTACGTCACACCGGTATAGAAAAGAATGCGCTCCGTTGACGTGGTTTTGCCCGCGTCAATGTGCGCCATGATCCCGATGTTGCGCGTATCTTCGAGTTTGAATACTCGTCCCATGATCTGCTGCGTCGCCCCTTTGGTCTCTGTTGCCATTAAAATCTCAAACTTTCTTTTCTTAAACCTTTACCAACGATAGTGCGCGAAGGCCTTGTTGGCTTCCGCCATGCGGTGAACGTCTTCCTTCTTCTTGATCGCGCCGCCGCGTGCATTGGCCGCGTCAATCAACTCATCCGCGAGCTTGTCAGTCATCGTCTTACCTGCGCGCTCGCGCGAATACTGCAACAGCCAGCGAATGGCCAGCGACTGCCGACGGAACGGATTCACTTCCACCGGAACCTGATAGTTCGCGCCGCCAACGCGCCGGGTCTTCACTTCGAGCGTGGGCTTCACGTTCTCGATGGCCTTCTTGAAAATCTTCAGAGCGTCGTCGTTGGTCTTCTTGGCAACCTGGTCCATGGCGCCGTAAAACACGCGTTGCGCCGTCGACTTCTTGCCTTCATACATCATCGAGCAGATGAACTTCTCCACGATGTCGCTGGCATAGACCGGGTCGGTCGCCTGTGATCGCCGAAAAACGAGTCCTTTGCGTGGCATTGCTCTTTATCGCTCCTTCAGAATCTCTTCACTGCCAAATTCTTTGCCGCTGACTGCCTCGCTGCTTTACCTTCCCTGGGTTACTTCCCTGGGTTACTCCCCTGGGTTACTTCGCTGCCGCAGCCTTAGGCCGCTTGGCGCCGTACTTGGACCGCCCTTGCTTGCGATTTTCTACGCCAGCGGCGTCCAGCGTGCCGCGCACGATGTGGTAGCGCACTCCCGGCAGATCCTTCACGCGGCCGCCGCGCACGAGCACGATCGAGTGCTCCTGCAAGTTGTGGCCGATGCCGGGGATGTAGGTGGTGACTTCGACCGAATTCGTCAGGCGCACGCGCGCGACCTTGCGCAACGCGGAGTTCGGTTTCTTCGGCGTCTGAGTGTACACGCGAATGCAAACGCCGCGCTTCTCCGGGCAACCCGCGAGCGCAGGCGACTTCGTCTTCACCAAAACTTTTTCACGACCCATTCTTACCAGTTGCGAAAACGTCGGCACAGTCGACCCCTTTTAGTTGTGACCGCACAGCGGTCAACTTCTTTGTGTGTGAGCGTAGCAATCACACATATGCGCGCAAAATTTCTCGCGGCTCTCGCAAGGCGCGCCTCTAAAAATGCGCGAGAGCACACATCAGTGCTGAAAGGTCTACTGCGAATCCGGAGGTACAACCAGCAAGAAACTCCGTACGCACTCCAAGAGGCAGAACTAGGCTCCTGGCTTCAGTTCGGAGAGGCTTACTCGGCTTTGCGGGGCTGGCGCCCCATTCCGGCCGCTCTTCTGTCCCATTCCGTCTTACAATGTTCCGGGACCGAAGATATTTCCCTTCCAACCCACTCGACCGCAGAGCGGTCGCCCTCGTCAGGATAGAAACATCCCTGACAAAACGTAGAGTATAAGGCAAACAACGTGCTCTGTCAAATTTCTTTCACATGCCTGCAGTGGAAATTTCTGTGGAAATTAAGCACTTACGGGCAATGCGTCGAAGAGTCATCCTACCAGAGTTACCACTGTGACTCAACACGGTAGTGGGCCCACGGCCACTAATGCCGTGTATAGAGCAGTTGCCGGTCATTGGCAGGCGAAAGGGTTGGCAAAAGCGGCGCTCGAAGCCGCTTAAGTACTGATAATAATAGCCTTAGTTAGAAGGCGCCTCCCTTTTTTCAATCTCCTCGAAAGCCTTGGGCCATAGACCGAATGCTTTAAGCATGCCGTCCTGGTGCTGCCCGACTAACATCTTGACGGTCTTTTCCGGGGACCATGGAGCCGCAAAACGCTCCGGACGGTCGGCAATCCAGTAAGCGGTGAGCGCCATCAAGGTGGCGTCTTGCGCCAGAATGTCGGGTTTTACCGCTTCGAGAGCGTCGGCCGCTGAGTGATGCGTGTATTTATAATCCGGCGAATCCTGATCCATGTTGATTCCTGGCAGGCCCGCCATCGAGAACGGCAGTGTGTCCGTGCCGTCTTCCACTTTGTCGTCGATTTTTACTTCGCGAATTTCAGCGAGCGACGTTGCAAACGGTTTGAAGGCTTCGATCAAGTCATCGCGTCCGCCTAGTTGGAACGAGCGCACAGGGCCTTGGCCGTTGTCGAGAATCAAGCTGCCGAGATGATTCGCCATTTCCGTTCGATGCTGTTTCACATAAGCAAACGATCCATCGAGTCCTTGCTCTTCGCCTGTGAAGAGGACGAAGCGGATCGTCCGGCGCGGCTTCATCCCGCTGCGCAGGATGGCATCGGCGGCGCCCAACGTGCAGCTCGAACCCATTCCGTTGTCGGTTGCTCCTTCGGAAAGATCCCACGAATCGAGATGGCCGCCGACCACCAGCACCTGCTCCGGATGTTCGCGCCCGCGAATTTCTCCGACAACGTTTGCGCTTTCTACCGGCCCGTTCGTAAACGTGTTTTGTATGTTGAAGTGCACCTTCGGCGTGAGCCCGCGCGCGATGTAACGCTCGAGTTGGCCCTGGTCTTCCGCCGTCATCGAGACTACGGGGACTGCAAAGTCCGCATCGAAGCCCAGGATTCCGGTATGCGTTAGATTCATTCCCGCGGCGGTCCCACCGCCTTGCCCACCGATCACCGCGATCGCACCCGCTTTGCCGGCGGCGCGCAGAAAATCGCCGAGCTGCACGAAGAGTTGGATGAAACTCTTGTTGGGCTCGCCACGCGTCACGACCAGCGCGACCTTTCCGCGAAAGCGGGACATGTCTTTCATTTCGTCGTCGAGGTCGAACATGTTTACGGTGACGACGTCACCGTCGACGCCACCTGCCGGCGTTGAACCGGTCCAGCCCATCGAGTCAATGTGCAGTGGCCTGCGAATTGGCGTTAACAGTTCCGCCTGAGCCGTGCCGCGCGTCCACCCGCGCCACAATTGCCATTTTTCTGCGTGGACATTTTCGAGCCCCATCGCTCGCATCTTCGCGAGGCCCCACTCGACCGCTCTCTGCGCCTGCGGCGAGCCCGTCACGCGAGCGCCAACGTCGTCGCTCAATTCCGTCAAATATTGAAACGCGTGGGAATCCAGCATCCCTTCGCCCGCGATTTTC
>DASXMM010000223.1:0-7808 GCA_036495665.1 Candidatus Acidiferrum sp.
AAAAGAGTTCGTCCTCGCCGACGTCTACGCTCACGAAAACGAACTCGCCACCTCCACCCAAACAACTCCCACATCCGCGACAAAATCCGCCAGCAACTCCAACTCCTCCGCGACCTCCACCTCCTCCAATTCCTCGGCTCCGGCTCCTACCGCCTGAATTAGCGCCCTTCAAAAATCGGCAATTTTCTGCTTGACAAAACATACCCCTCGTGTATGATATGGATGGAGTAACTCTGCGTCGTGCCCCGTACCGCCGGCATCTTGCCGGCGTTTTTCATTTCTGGCTGGCTTTTCAGGATTCCCGAGCGCGTACCTGTAACTTTATTAGAATCAACACTTACACAGTCAGCTCCAAGTGATGAATTCTACAGCACTTAGAGAAAACTTAAGTCTTTTAGACGCAACACTTACAAAAACCGAGGGAGGGGGTGGTGGACATTCACCACGCCATTAGGCCCTAACTCGTGCGTTCAAGTCCTTCTTCCGGTATCCTGAACCCATGCAGCAAATCACCATTTCGCTTCCCGACGAGCTCCTCGCGGCTTTCTCAGCTCACGGCCAGGATTTGTCCCGCGCCGCTCTGGAAGCTTTGACCCTCGAAGCCTACCGCACCCGCAAAATCACCGCGGCCCTGCTGCGCCAGCTGCTCGGTTTTCAAACCCGCTTCGAAGTCGACGCCTTTCTGAAGGACCACGGAGTCGAACTGGAATACAGCCTCGAAGACCTCGAACGGGACCGCGAGACTCACCGCAACCTCGGGTTGTAAATGGTTCCGATTGTTGCCGACACAACGCCTCTCAATTATCTTGTCTTGATTGAAGCAGTCGAGGTCCTTCCTCAGCTTTACGGAACTGTGCTTATTCCTCCGGCGGTGCATGCCGAACTCTCTGATCGCCAGGCGCCGGACCAGGTCCGTGCGTGGGTAATGCAACCTCCTTCGTGGTTGCGTATTGTACCTCTGCGCATTCCCGCCAGCGCCTCTCTCATGTATCTCGATGCCGGCGAGCGAGACGCCATTGCTCTCGCCACGGAACAAGAAGCCAGCCTTCTTCTGATGGACGAACGCGATGGCGCGGCAGCGGCCCGCGCGCTCAATCTGAAAGTTTTGGGAACCCTCGGCGTCCTGGATGTTGCTGCTGCTCACGGGTGGATCGATTTGTCGGTCATGTTCGAGCGCTTGCGCCAGACCACCTTTCGCTCACCACGCCAGTTGGTGGCCACAATGCTCGAACAAGATGCACAACGAAAGAAACAGCCTAAACGGGACTAGCCACATCTCCCGAGCGCCTACACCCGCTCGAAAAACTCAAAGTCAAAAAGCGTGCTGGACCTTTTTACCCTGAGGAACGAAGGGCGACGTCCGCTTGCACTGAGCCTCGAAGTGGCAAATCGTCACATCCCTCGACAAAAAAGAGTTCGTCCTCGCCGGCGTCTACGCCCACGAAAACGAACTCGCCAAGCTCCATCCCAACAATGCCCACATCCGCGACAAAATCCGCCAGCAACTCCAACTCCTCCAATTCCTCGGCTCCGGCTCCTACCGCCTAACTTAGCGGCCAAGTTTTTCCCTTGATTCCGCCGAGCGTCACATGCCACGATGGAACTTCCATTCCTCGCCGAGGCAGATGTGCCGTCTTCCAATGGTCGAATGAGGAGCATTTTATGAGTGACGATCTGAAAGAGCTTTTGGAAAAGGCGAAAACTATTAAGGTGTCTCCCGAGCAAAAAGAGGAGCAGCGCCGCAGTTTCGCCTATGGGAACACCAACATCGAAAACTCGCTCATTACGCGGGAAACCGTCGATCAAGCGGCAGAAAAGCTGAAGAAAGCTCGCTAACTGCGAACATGTCGGATGTTGAGCGGCACAGTAAAGCCCTCGAAATCGAGCTGATCTCTGACCCCGCGCAAAGGGCTCGCCAGGAAGCAGAGAACGGCCTTCGCCAATTCGATGAAGTCATTGAGCAGATCAATTACTGGCTACAGCCGGAACGGCCCTTCAAACTTCGCATTTCCGCCATCCTGAGTCTCCATCGTCGCGCGCTGGAAGGAATCAGTTCCTTTGCTGGCGTTTTCCGCCCCGGGGGAATCGAGATTAAGGGTAGCAAACATGAGCCACCTGGGGCTCATCTCGTTCCGGAACTTGTCGAGCAGATGTGCGATTACGTCAACGAAGATTGGGCCAAGTCCTCAGCACTTCATCTCGCTGCGTACATCTTATGGCGTATGAATTGGATTCATCCGTTTGTTGACGGCAATGGCCGAACCTCCCGGGTAGTTTCTTACCTCGTCCTCTGCACTAAACTGGGATATGTGTTGCCCGGCACACGCACCATCCCGGAACAGATCTCGAAGAACAAGAACCCCTATTACAAGGCTCTGGAGGCCGCCGACAGGGCTAACGCTGGGGGAAATCTTGATTTGGCTGAAATGGAGCAACTCCTAGAATCACTGCTTGCGGCTCAACTGGTTTCCGTTATTGACGCAGCCAGATCAAAGCGGTAAGACCCCTTAGCTTCAGTCGGCTGGACTCTTTTATCCTGAGGAACGAAGGGCGACGTCCTCCAAATCGTCACATCCCTCCACAAAAAAGAGTTCGTCCTCGCCGACGTCTACGCCCACGAAAACGAACTCGCCACCCTCCACCCCAACAACTCCCACATCCGCGACAAAATCCGCCAGCAACTCCAACTCCTCCGCGACCTCCACCTCCTCCAATTCCTCGGCTCCGGCTCCTACCGTTTACCCTGAGCCTCGAAGGGCTTCAAGCGACCTCCGCCCCCACCGGCTGCACCTGCCGGTCGATCTCTGAAATCTTGCCCGCCCGCCGCTCGCGCTCCAAATCATAAAAATTCTGCAGATTCAGCCAGAACTCCGCATTCGTCTTGAAATAGCGTGCCAGGCGAAGCGCGGTCTCTGCCGTGATCCGCCGCCGTTCGTGAACAATCTCCCCAATTCGCGTCGCCGGTACATGCAACTCCAGCGCCAGCTTGTTGACCGACAAGCCCAGCGGCTTCATGAAATCTTCCCGCAAAATCTCCCCCGGATGTACCGGGGCCATCAGCGCATTTCCTTTCCCCATTTTTGTCCTCACCGTCTCAATGGTAGTCGACGATTTCTACGTCATGGCAATGGCCGTCGCGCCACACAAAACAGATTCTCCATTGCTCGTTAATCCGAATCGAATGCTGCCCCTTCCGGTCGCCCCGCAAAGCTTCCAATTGGTTCCCTGGAGGCGACGCCAGGACGCGCAATTCCGTCGCGGCATGCAGTTGCAGCAGTTTTCGCAGCGCCACTCGTTCAAAGGCGCGAAATCGCCGCGAGTGTTGGTACTGAAACAGCTCCTCGGTCTCTTTTGACGCGAAGCTCTGAATCACCTGTCAAACATACCACGCAGTACGTTATACGACAAGCGTATCTCACTTGGAGCGGCTAGGACTTTCCCCAATCTTCCCAAACCAACCCCTTCACCCTGCCAAACTCTCTCGTATTCGCCGTCACCAGCGTAAGCCCGCGGGTCAGTGCCTGGCCCGCGATAAGCACGTTGTAGGCTCCGATCGGCTTTCCCATTCGCTCCAGCGACGCCCTCACTTCACCCGCCTCCCGCGCATCTTGCTCTTCAAAAGCCTGGAGCCGCACAGGCCCGCTAAGAAGAGTCGCCAAGTCTTCGGCGTTTTCCTTCGGGCGCCCGCTCTTCGCCACGTCATACCAAAGCTCGTGCAACACAATTGCCGAGACCCACACTTGCGCGCCGCTACGGATCGCCTTGTCGAATCGCGCCCGGACCGATGCCGGCTCGCCTTTGTTCAGCGCTATGCAAGCATTCGTGTCGAGAAGGTAGTCCATCGCGCCGTTTCAGTCGAAAATGCGCCGCTTCGGCGTCTTCGGCTGATTTCTTCCATCCTTTAGCAAGGCGTCTCCGCGATGACGGTCCATCGCTGCGAACCATTCTTTCACGTCCGTAATCATCGGTTCCAGCAGCACGCCCCCGGGGACCTTTCGTACCCTCACACTGTCGCCTTCAAACCGGAACTCGCGCGGTAACCGTACCGCCTGGCTGCGCCCGTTCTTAAACAGTTTGGCCACTCCGCTCTTCGCCATGCCTGGCCACCTCAACTTTGATATATACCACGAATATATACTGAGGCAAGCCGGCGCCGTGGCGTTGTTAACTCCCAACTCCTCAATGATTTGCCCCATGATTCGAATGATAACAAGAAAGTACTTGACAAGCGTTATACCTTTGTGTTATTTTAGCGCATGAATTTCAGTCAAGCTTCGCCCCGCTCGCACCTCTGGCTTATTCCTCCAGCTTTGGCGCCCGCGCTCCTCTTCCTCGGGTCATCTTTCCTTTTTCCTCGGTCCGCCGGCCCCACTTCCTTCAACAGAGGCCGCACACCGCCGGTCGACGCCGCCTCGAATCGCCTGATGCTGTCTCTTGCAAGCCATTTAGAATCAACACTTGTGAAAGTGTATTAAAACAAAGGACTTTAACTATCATTAGAATCAACACTTATGCAAAACCGGGGGGAGGGGCTGATTATTGTTAACCGAGATGCGGGCGAACTGGCCTCGTTTTAGAACGTAGTCGCCCGCACTTGGAGCAGACTTGGCTCGTGTCAGAAAAATCCGCGAAACCCTAAACACCGCGAGGGACTTCGCTCATCAACTGGTGAACGTTCCCCTCAGAGTCGCGGAACGCCGTCATCCACAGGTCATGCGTCGGCATCGGCGCGATCAACCGCGGCGGCGCCACAATATCCACCTTCTGCTCGACCAGCCGCTGATATCCCGCCTGAATATCCCCCACACGGAAATAGAGGATCGAGCTGGGATGGTCGTATTGCGGCTCAGACGCGGTGCCGAGCATCAACCGCACTCCGCCACAGTCAAAGAACGCCATGCCGGGCACCGTAAACAGCAGCGGGAGCCCCAGCACGTCGCGATAAAACGCCGTCGCGCGCTCCACGTCCTTCACGATGATCGAAATCTGCCCGATGTTGCTAATCCCCAGGCCCGCCGCCGTAGTCGTCATTTCCCTTTACCTCCGCACGAAGATTAGTTAGCATAGCTAACTATCTTCTATGCCCCCTGTCAAGCACAAAAGAACCCCCGCCCCAAAAGCCCCGCTGCCCCGCGAGGCCGATTCGCGACCGACTTCTCTGACGGCGACGGACATTGCCGATCAGCTGCACTCCGCCGCGATTCACCTGCTGCGGCGGCTGCGCGTGCGCGACCGCGAAAGCGGGATCGGCCCGGCGCAGCTTTCTGCGTTGTCCGTGCTGGTCTTTGGCGGGCCCAAGTCGCTCGGCGAACTGGCCGACGCCGAGCAAGTGCGTCCCCCGACGATGAGCCGCATCGCCGCCGGCCTGCAGCGATCCGGCCTGGTACGACGCGAGGCCACGGAAGACGGGCGTCGTGTCCGGCTTACCGCAACGCCCAAGGGCGTCGCGCTCATGTGGGAAGGCCGCCAGCGTCGGGTGGAGTCCCTCGCCAGGGCCGTGGGAGGGCTGCCCGAAAGCAATCAGGGGCAACTCCTCGAAGCAGTCACCTTGTTGCGCCAAGTTATTCGGAGTTTGTAGCAAGTCCGAGTCACAAGTCTCCGAGCAAGTCTCCCAGGATGACGCCGACAGAAGCTTTGCATGTTCGTGGATGCCGCGATTCAGGCAGATTGGAGGCGATTCGGAGACGAAATAGAATGCAAGTACTCGACGCCGTAACGGAAGACCTGGCCCCCGGAGAGCGGTTCGATGCGCTTGATTTGGGCGGGAACGAAAAGAGCCGTCTCGCCAGGCGAGTAGGGCGCGGCGACTTCAATGGTCGTGCCAAGCTCGTATTGCTGAACGCTATGGAAGCAGACGCCGCCCTTCGAGACGTTCTCACATTCGACGACTTCGTCGGCGTGCCCCGGCTGACGAACGCACGCACCGAAACTCACGCTAATGCGAACGTGGCGGCGCTTGTTGATGCGGCGCCCATTTGCGTCCAGCTCGCGAACGGGAGCGGGCCCAGGCCTCGCAGCAGAACGCGCGGCCGTTAACGAACGCGAAGCTTGAGCAAACTCAGGCGAGGGAAGGACCGCGGTAGCGCTCGCTACGCTGGGCGAAACCTGAACCTCGGCCAACGATGCAAATTCCGACGTGGCCGACGCTCCCGAGTACGAGGACGGGAGCTCAGCGGGAACAACTCCGCGCGGCTTTGCGAGCGTCGGCCTAAGGGAAGCCGCGAGCGATGGAATGAACAAGGCTGGATCCGGCCTCGGTGCGCCCGGCGGCGGCGCGGTGAGACTTGTTTTCGCGACAGTTGCGTTCGAGAAGGGGACGGCGCTGGGCTTGCTTTCGGGCACTACAAGGGTTGGACTCTGTAGGCCTGTCGCCGGAGTGGGGGCCGCGTCGCCTTCGGCTTTTTTCCACTCGGTTGACGTGCCGCATTCCGCGCAAAAGCGCAGGACGTACCCATTGACAGAGTAGACGTCCTCCTCGATCTCGAGATGCTCCACGGTTTGGCGGACCTGACACCGGCTGCATTCGAGTGCGATGGAGCGGGCTCGCTCGAATTCCTCGGGCGGAGGAAAATCCATGGCCCAGAAGTGCGGATCGGGATCGACAAATGCGACGCCGTAGACATAGCGGCCGGGCTCGCCGCCGATCTGGCCGACGAGGCGGACTTCGGCTTCTTTATTGGAATCGGGCAGGCGCAACGTCAAGACTTCGTCTGGAGTAAACCGGTAGTAAGAGATAATGCCGGCGCCGTGGCGGCTCAGCACGACAGTCTTCGTTTGCTCGGCAAACACCTTTCCGGTGGTGTCGGTACCGAGCAAGATAATGTCTAACTCTTTGGCGACGCGTCCGCTGCGGCGTTTTCGCTCCATGATCCAGCCTACGCTCCGTTGGGTCAGACAATTCCACGAGCTTTATCGGCAGAATTGTGGGAAATCTTCAGCAGTTCGAGGCGTTATGCGTTTGAACGCGGTGGGGCTGCCTGGTTTGATGGGGGGAGCGAAGAACTTGCGTAAGTACATAGGTACTAAAAGGAGTCTCGTTCGGGTAGCAAGAAGTACTGAGAAGAATGAACCGGCAGGACTATCGACGCGTGCGGTGGCTGGGAGCAGAATCGTAACTGTAATCGGGAGTTGGTTGCGGCTTCCGGAGCGAAAAGGTTTGGGCCTGATTGCTCCTGCATCTGGTTCTGCTGCTCGCGAGCGCAGCGGGGCTTGTGGAAGAAACGGACTGGCTTCAGGTTGCAAGACCCTCATCCCCCACGCCCGAGCGGCCGGTCCCCCCACCGGCCGCTCACTTTTTTGGGTCGACCACCGCCAACGTAGCGAATCGAAGCCGGGAATACAGACTTAAAAAGTTCAAAGTTAAGGAGTTAAATTGAGCGGGCGGGCCGTTCGGCGCTCATGCGCGCCTCTGGGTAAATGTGCCGCGGACCAGCGCCGCTGGAGATGTGGGATTGAGAGTTGGCACGGTCTTTCGGCGCACCATCCCACCTCAGAGTAAACATGCGGTGCTCCGACAGCCAGCGAGGCGGGGGAAGAGCGGCGAGCGGCGGCGAAACAAAAAAGAGGGCCTGAGTAGCCAGGCCCTCCGAACTGAACCACTTCGATGACACACTCGCGGGAAGCGAACCTCCCGTACGGCCAACCACCACGAAGAACGGCCGAAATGGAAAAGGGGGCTGGTGCAAGCCCCCTTCTCTGAACTGACCCCCCAAAAAACCGGAACCGAGTCGAGGTTCGAATCCGGCCACCCCGGGAAGCCAATCTTGTAAGTTGTACAAAAAGAGAGCAAGAGTCGTGCCAGCCGTCGA
>DASXMM010000224.1:0-4171 GCA_036495665.1 Candidatus Acidiferrum sp.
CGTGCGCTACGCCTACGACCACGGCGTTCGCTTCTTCGAGACCGCGGAGACTTACACCGACATGCACCGAATGCTCGGCGTCGCCTTGACTGGCATTCCGCGTGATAGCTATCGGATCATGTCGAAAGTCACCACCCGCTCAGGCGTGAATCCGCAACAGAAAATCGACGAACTGCGCAAGCTCGCGAAGACCGACTACTTCGACGTGATGCTCCTGCACTGGCAACATACCGGAACGTGGCCAACAGATTCGCTCCGGTGGCAGGATGGAATTCTCGAAGCCGAATCGAAGAAGGCTGTGGTGAGTCACGGCGCCTCAGTTCACGGCCTCCCGGCGTTGCGCAAGGTTCCCGAAAACAAGTGGCTCGACATCGCCATGATCCGCATGAATCACAAAGGCACCCGCATGGACGCCGAAGACTACAACACCGACGGACTCGGAAACGTCAGCGAAGTGGTCACCCACGTCAAGCAAGTTCGCAAAGCAGGAATGGGCATCATCAGCATGAAGCTTGTGGGCGAGGGCACATTCAACCGCGAGGACCGCAAGGCGGCCATGAAGTTCGCGTTCAAAAACGCCGGCGTCGACTGCGTCACCGTCGGCTTCAAGAACACCGGCGAGATCGACGAGGCCATCGACAATCTGAATCTGGCTCTCGCCTAGCAAGCGCCCTTGTGGAAGCAGATGCCGCGATCGGCAGATAGAATTAGGAATAGCCGGCGCTCGATCGGCGTTCGTGAACGACCGTCTCGAGCAATTTTTCCGCGCTGAGCAATTCCCCCGGCGGCAGCGAAAGTTTCGGGCGAATCTGGCGAGCGATTTGGTCCGCCATGGTGAAACGCACATCTCCAGGCAGCGAACTGCGCCGGTTCAAGAACGCCTCGACGAGCGCAAACTCCTCGGCGGTGAGCCGCTCCGCCCCCAACGTGGTCGTGGCGGGTGCCACCTGCCCTGCCGCTGGCGGCTCCTGCCATACCGGCTTCGCGTCCAGCAGCGATTTTTCGTGCACCACAATCGTGCCGGCAACGAAATCGCCCAGGCGTTTATTTTGTCGGCTCAAAAGCACGCTGCAGATCCCGATCGCATAAAGAAAGGGCAACTGATCCACGATGCGCATCAAATTACGGCCGATGGCCTCCGCTGGCGAAATCGGCCGTCCAGAGTCCTTGATCACCCGAAGGCCTTCTTTCTTTTTTCCCGGTGTCTGCCCATTCCAGAGAACTTCAAAAATCGCGAAGTATCCAAAATAAAGCACAAAATAAGCAATCACAATAAACGCGAGAAACCAGATTCCAGACCTCGCCGCTTCCGGCAAAGCTACTCCCGCGACGACCAAAATCACCGTCAAGCCAATCGCGACCAGGATCTGCAGCAGCGTGTCGTACGCCAGCGCCAGAAAGCGGCTGCCGATTCCGGCAACCTCAAACTCGAGCACCGTCTGCTCGGGCGTTTCGATGGTAAGCTTGTCTCTGAAATCACCCGCAACGCGAATTTGTGATGGCTCCGTCATGATCTCCACGCGCTGGCTGGCAAAACGAAAAACGTATTGGACCCGGCTCGAACAATTGGTCGACCAGTCCAATAAGGGCGGCATCGCCGCCCTCGGTCACCGCGAGTTGCAGGAACTCGGCCTATTGTACCGCCAGACGGCGTCGGACCTCGCAACCGTCCGCGAAGACGTCACCAGCAATCAGCTTACGTTTTATCTGAATCAACTTCTCGGACGCGCACACAACCTCATCTACATGGGTCACAAGCAAAAAATGAGCGGGCTCGTCCGTTTTTACGCACAAACATTTCCCCAGGTTTTCCGCGAAACGTACCGGCAAACGCTGCTCGCCTTTCTCATTTTCGCTGTGACGGGAGTCGCAACCTGGGCCGTCACTATTCATGACCCGGCGTTTGCGCACCGCATCCTCGGCCCGCAAATGATGGGGACTATCGAGAAACGTGAGATGTGGACGCAATCCATCGTATCCATCAAGCCGCTCGCTGCTTCCGGCATCATGACCAACAATCTCGCCGTTTGCTTCACCACATTCGCTTTGGGCATAACGGCCGGACTCGGCACGATCTACCTCATGATCACCAACGGCATGCTCATCGGCGTGATCGGTGCTGCGACGTGGCAAGCAGGAATGGCCCTCCAACTCTGGAGTTTTGTCGCGGCGCACGGAGTTCTCGAACTGCCTGCGATTTTCATTTCCGGCGCGGCGGGACTCGAAATCGCGCGCGGCATGCTCTTCCCCGGTTTGCTTCCGCGCCGCGAATCTCTCGCTCTTGCCGGAGGACGCGCCGCGCGCCTGATGATGGGCATCATCCCCATTCTGGTTATCGCCGGGCTCATCGAAGGCTTCATCTCTCCCTCGGCAATTGCGACGCCTCTCAAATTTCTGCTCGCCGCCGTTTTGTTCACCGCAGTTACGACGTACCTGCTACTCGCAGGTCGCACCAATCCGCAGCAAGTCCAGCAAGTTTATCAAGCTGCGCTAAACTAAACTCGTCCGTTAAATTAAGCTGCGCTCTTTAATATCGAGATATTGCGTCACCAGCGAACTCGCCAGGATTCCCGGCATCAACTCGAGGGCGAGCACACCGCGTTGGCGCAAACCGCGCATTAAAATGTCGCGCCGCTGCGAAATCTCGAGAGCGGCGCCGTGGCGGTACATGTCCGCGGTAACGGTGGGAGTCGTTTCCGCCAACGCTCTCAGATCCGGCTGGCCCATGGCCGCAAACACAACCAGGTGACGCGGAGTCAACTGCATCGCGTATTCGATCACTTCCGGAACGGTCGCCGTCTCGGCAAAATCCGTGATCCACACCACCAGGCTTCGCCGCTTCTGCGCGTTCAGCAGAGCCTTTACCGCGCGACCGTGATCCGATTCGAACGATTCGGCGCGAACTTGCGCCAGCGATTCGACGATTGCGCGGACGTGAGGAGCGACGCGCCCCGCGTACAAATTCTGCTGAACCCTCCGCCCGTACGCCAGCACGCCAACGCGATCCCCGCAATACAGCGCGACCTGCGCCAAGGAAAGCGCGGCGTTTACGGCGTAATCCAATTTGGAAAATCGCGGCGCATCTCGCTCTTCCCTTACCTGAGCGCGCAGCAAGCGGCCGGCATCGAGCACCAACCAAACATTCTGGCTGCGCTCCATCTGAAAAACACGGGTGATCAGATGCCTCCGCCGCGCCGTCGCCGTCCACGAAATGTCACGCAGCTCGTCGCCCTCGCGATATTCGCGCAAGCTGTCGAATTCCCGTCCCATGCCACGCTGACGCTTCCGCCGCTTTTCCAATTCCACCTGGCGGCTGCGAATGAGATAAAGCGTTTGACGCCGAGCCTGCTCGAGATTTGGAAGGACGCGAATGGTCTGCTGCGTTTCCGCCACGGCCCACCGTTCGGCCAATCCCAGCAAAGACTGATAGCGCAGAAAAATTCTGCCAAGCTTCGTATCGCCGCGCTCAGCAGGCATCACCGGGTAACGCGCTTCGGCGGAACTTCGCGCTTTTACCAACACTGCTAGGTCAGGCGGCGTGTTTCGCAATTGGGCGGGAGTCTCGTCGACAACGCGCGCGCGAATGGTGAGGTTTGTGGTGTTTTGAATTTCTATCGTTACACTGCCGGGTACGCCTAGACACGGCCTCTTCTCCCAAGCCCGCCGCACTTCCAATTGCTCCGGACGAGGAAGGCGCAGCAAATCCCACAACCATGCGGTGACCACCAGCCCGTCCCACAAAAACATCGCCGCAATCGCTTGTCGAAACCACCACGCAGGACCCAAAGCCACGAATCCCAAAAGCAACGCCACGAAAAACCTGGGCCCGAACGCAAACGAAAGTTTCCCCTGGTTCCGCGCGCGCGCCGTCACGCTCGTTGGGCCCAGAGGTTCGCTATAAATCACTTGGGAACCTCAACCGTGGAAAGAAGTTCGCTGATAACGCGGTCGGAGTTCAATCCTTCCAACTCCGCTTCGGGTTTCAGCATGACGCGATGACGCAGAACAGGAAGCGCTGCGGTCTTGATGTCGTCCGGAATAAGAAAATCGCGGCCTTCGATGCCGGCGAGCGCCCGCGCGACAAACAATAGTCCGATCGCAGCGCGCGGACTGGCGCCAAGCGAGAGCGCCGGCCAGTCGCGCGTACGCCGCACCAAAGTAACAATATAAG
>DASXMM010000225.1:0-2920 GCA_036495665.1 Candidatus Acidiferrum sp.
CGCAGGCGGCGGCAAGTCAAGTTGGCGGAGGCGGCGTGGTTCACGGGGAGTTAGCGGAAGCGGCAGCGCTTTCTGGGGTCATTCCGACATTTCCTTCGGATTGCCTCGCCATCTCAGGGCTCTTCGAGGCGTCTAAGTGGAGTATCATTAGGTGGTACCGGGGCCTCGTGAGTACGAAGACGCAGGAGCGCGTTCGATTGGCTGCAGCATGGTTCTGCCTGCTGGCAGTGGCGCTTTTGTATGCACCGCTGGCCGTTGCGAACCTCGTCGCGCGCGGCGCGGACTGCTGCGCTGACGGGTATTGCAACATTCCGGAGCATCATCACCACAAACAAAAGCCAGCTCCTGCACAGGAAACGGCTCCCATGGATTGCGGGCATGACATGAGCGGGATGACGTCGTGTTCGATGGATTGTTGCAAAGACCCTGCGCGACCGGCGCTGATCCCCGGCGCGTTTGTTCTGCCTGCGCCTGCGATTGTAGCGGCGGCGGGCGAAGTGTTGCGTCCCGTTTCGTTGGCGCGATCGTTAGAGCTTTCGCGTTTCGCTAAGCCGCTTTCTCCTCCTCCTCGATTTGGTTTCACGGTCCTCTAAAGGACTGCTCGCTCTCCACGCACGCCTATTCACTCGCGCCGCGGCTTGAAGCCGCGCCAGGACTATTCCACGAGGAGAGAAAAAGTCTTATGCGAAAGGCTTTTCAAGCATTTGCAGTATTTTTGCTGATGGGAGTCGCAGCTTTCGCCACGGTGTTCGGCACCGTGCGAGGGATCGTTCACGACCCGCAGCATCGGCCGGTTTCCGGCAGCGAAGTTGTTCTAAAGGCAAAGGCGTCTGACTACACGCAAAAGACGCAAACCGATGCCAACGGGGATTTTCATTTCGACGCTGTGCCGCTTGGCGAGTACACGATTACCGTAACGGACGCTACTTTTGCAGCGCAGGAACAAGGGGTCACCGTGCTTTCGGGCACGGCGCCGATTCTGCATTTCGAGCTGCATATCGCGGCGCAAGCACAATCTGTCACCGTGTCCGCGGAAGCCGCGCCGGGGCAGACGGAATCGGTAACCCCGACCACGCTTGTAGACCGCGAGCAAATTCAGGAGACGCCTGGAGCAGCGCGGACAAACAGCCTGGCGATGATTACGGACTACTTGCCGGGCTCGTATTTTACGCACGATCAACTGCACGTCCGCGGCGGACATCAGGTGAGTTGGTTGATCGATGGCGTGCCGATTCCCAACACGAACATCGCCAGCAATTTGGGACCGCAGATCGATCCTAATGATATCGATACGCTGGAAATGCAGCGCGGTAGTTACGCCGCCGATTTTGGCGACCGCACCTATGGCGTGTTCGATGTCGCGCCGCGTACCGGATTTGAACGCAACAACGAAGCGGAACTGGTGGTCAGCGCGGGGAATTTTTATCAGACGGACGACCAGCTTAACTTCGGCGGACATACCAATCGCTTTGCGTACTACGCGAGCGTGAACGGTAACCGTACGAATTTGGGCTTGCAGACGCCGACTTCGGCGGTCATTCATGACGCCGCCAACGGATTCGGTGGATTCACTTCGCTTATGTACAACGTGGATTCGCAGGATCAACTGCGAGTTGTAGCACAGGTGCGGCGCGATTCTTATCAGGTGCCGTTCGATCCGAATGATCCCAACACGCAGGGACAGTTCTTGAAGGACGCCAACCGCGAGAGCGATGCTTTCGTCGCGGTGACGTGGGTGCGAACCGTTAGCCCGGGACTGGTCTTCACAGTTTCGCCATTCTTCCACTTCAACAGCGCGAACTACGAGAGCAGCCCACTGGATTTGCCGAGTTCCACGACACAAAACCGCTCGTCGAAGTACGAGGGCGGCCAGGCCACGGTCACTTGGGTGGAGAAGCAAAATAACCTGCGAGCGGGGCTCTACGCGTTTGCGCAGCAGGACTCGCAACTTTTTGGCTTAGTCTTTAACTGTCCGACGCCGCCGACGGCCGATTGTCCGGAGACGAGCGCGTCGAATCTGACGCCTTCGCAGGTCAATCCCCTGGGCAGCCTGACGGCTTTGTACGCCGAGGACCAGTTCAAAGTGACTTCTTGGTTTACGGTGAACGGCGGGCTTCGGCAAACGCATTTTTCTGGGAGTGTCGTAGAAAACGCGACCAGCCCGCGCGTCGGAGCCTCTTTGCGCATTCCGAAGCTCAACTGGGTCTTTCGCGCATTTTATGGGCATTTTTACCAGGCGCCGCCCTTGCTGACCCTTTCCGGGCCGCTTCTGGATGCGGCAACGAACCAGAATCTCGGATTCGTCCCACTTCACGGTGAGCGCGACGAAGAGCACCAATTTGGTGTGACGATTCCTTTTCGCGGGTGGACGATCGATGCCGACAATTTCCTGACGCGCGCAAAGAACTTCTTCGATCACAACAACTTCAACAATTCGGATTTGTTTTTCCCGATTACCATTCAAGGCGCGCGTATCAACGGTTGGGAACTGACGCTGCGTTCGCCGCGCATTCGGAATCGCGCGCAGGTCTACTTGACGTATTCGAACCAGCTGGCGCTTGGGTTCGGCGACATCAATGGAGGACTGACAGATTTTTCGTTTGGTGACGGATTCGGGCTTCTCGACCACGACCAGCGGAACACTCTTCACATTGGCGGGCAGTACACTCTGCCGTGGAACTCGTACGCTTCGACGGACGTTTATTATGCTTCGGGCTTCACGAATGGCAATCCTGCGCCGGGCCAAGGCGATCATCTCGAGCCGCATACTACGTTTGACCTGGCGCTCGGGAAGAGCTTCGGCGAGAAGTTCTCGATCAACGTTCAAGGGGTAAATGTCGCCAACCGCCGCGTGCTGCTGGATAACAGCTTTACGTTCGGCGGCACGCATTTTTTGAATCCGCGCGAAATCTTCGTGCAA
>DASXMM010000226.1:0-5241 GCA_036495665.1 Candidatus Acidiferrum sp.
ATAACCTTGGCCTCGAACAAGCCCCAGCGGAGCGCGTCGCCTTCTTTCAAAAGTTGGTCGACGTCGGTGATTTCCGGAGTAGGGACACCGAGAAAAGCGGCTTGCACTTCCATCCCCTGGTAGAGGGGCAGGTCGTCGCGATGCATTAAAATGGGGGCGCCAGTGTACTGATGCAACTTGCTGAGGCCGCCGACGTGGTCGATGTGAGCGTGCGTGCTGACGATGGCTTTGACGGTAAGTCTGTGGCGGCCGAGCAGTTCGAGGATGCGTGTGACTTCGTCGCCGGGATCAATAACCAGCGCTTCGCGGCTGACGGGATCGCCGATGATGGAACAGTTGCATTGCAGCATGCCGACGGGAACAGTGATGTGGATCAGTCCTTGCGAGACGGCGTCGAATGTAGGAACGGCATCGCTCATGTGCTCGGATTATATCATCCACGCGGTCCGATTCTGGAATGTGACGGACGCGCCGTCCTCTTCACTTTGTTAAGCTGGTATCGGGCTGGCGGTTAAGGAGACGCATGGAGACGGGAGAAACGGGAGCAGCGATCGCGACTCCAATTGCAACGCCGCTTGGCGAGCTTCACAAGAGTGCGGGGGCGACGATGGCGACGTGGTTCGGTTGCGTGTTACCGGACTACTGGACATCCGCGCGCGAAGAGCAAGGATTCGCGCTTCGAAGCGTTGCGCTGATCGACAAGAATTACCGCGCTTATCTTTCTTTCACGGGACCCGATAGGGTGCGCTATTTGAACGCCATCCTGACAAATAACATTAAGGAGCTTTCGCCCGGGCAGGGCAACCTGTCGCTGCTGCTAAATCCACAGGGACACATTCTCGCGGAAATCGAAACTTACGCGCTGGAGGAGAGTCTCTTCTGCGTTTCTTACCTGATGATTCGCGAGCGGCTGATCGAATGGCTGGACAAGTACATCATCATGGACGACGTGACGCTCACGGATGAATCGCAGAGTTACGGGACGTTGGCGCTTGAAGGCCCACAGGCGGCGGCGCTTGCGCGAGAACTAACGGGCATCGACTTGTCGACGTTTGTGGAGTTGGAGCGCCGGGAGGCTGCGGTCGCTTCAATTCCCTGCTGGATTTCGAAGCGGTCGCCCGGTGAGGTCGCTGGTTGCGAGTTTTTGGTTGCGCGGGAAGCGCTGGCGAGTTTGTGGCAAGTGCTTTCGGAAGGCGTCAAGAAACACGGTGGTGGGCCGATGGGGTACGCAGCGCTGAGCGCGCAGCGGCTTGCGCAAGGCGTGCCCTGGTTTGGATACGATTTCGGCGAGAAGCAGATTCCCCATGAAGCGAGCTTGGAAACGACACATATCAGTTACACGAAGGGCTGCTACACGGGGCAGGAGATTGTGGAGCGCGTGCGGTCGCGCGGGCAGGTCAATCGGCGACTAGTTGAGCTTATTTTTAGCGGCACGGGCTTTCCGGCGTCGGGCGAAACGCTGACCGTGGACGGGAAAGAAGTTGGCTTCGTAACGCGTGTCGCAGTTCCCTCTTTCCTGTCTCACCCGATTGGCATGGGATATCTGCGCAAAGACCACAATGCGGTCGGCAGCACGCTGAATTGGTCTGGTGGAACTGCCGTCGTCTCCAAATTTCCAGACGCCCTATTCGAAGGTGCGCGAGTTGAATGAGGCGATCACTCGACCGACTTCGAAGTCTGACATCTTAGAAGTCGATTCGGGATGGTATCCCGTCACGCTCCTGTAATTTTCTTTGCGCTTAGTCCTCGACAGTGATTTTCCCCTTCATGCGTCCGTGCCCGAAGCCGCAAAATATTGAGCACTCAAATCGGTAAGTGCCCGGCTGGTCGGCTACAAACTCGATAGTCCCATCGGCTCCTTTGGCAACCTTCCCGGTGTCATTTTTTCCCTCAAAACGGAGCCCTGGGGGCCCATTTTTCTTCGCGCCCTCGGCAAACGGATCGATCTTTATTCCGTGTTCCTTGTCGACGGAGTGAAACTTAATCTGAACACGGGTTCCCTTCTTGACACGAATTTCTGCGGGCGAGAAGGCGTACTTGTCGCCGGTCATTTCCACGACCTGCGTAGCAGGAGCGGCGGTGCTTTCCTGATAATGAGGTGCTGCGGTCGCACGTCCGATGGCAAGAAGTGCGACACAGCAGCAGAGTATATCCATGGCCTTGCGCATTCATCTCCCCTTCAGAGATTCAGTGAGACTAAGATCGAGGTTGAGATGCAAGTATCCACCCAAGCGTTATCCTGCTGACAGAGAACGGTGAAAAGTGACGTGGCTAGTCGAATTCGCGGCGTGGTGCGGTCTGCTCCAACCCAACGCGGCCAGCTGTGATCTCCGCTTTGAAGTAATTTTCGCCCTTGATCGCGCAGCTAGCGAGGCGGCGCAGCATGGCGATCTGGCCGATATGCGTCAGCGCGTCCGCGATCGGCCCCTGGAACAAACCTTCGGCCGCGCAGTGCAGTGGTTCCTGGGAGGCCAGGTAGTCGTCGAACTTTTTCAAGGACGCAAAAAACCGGGCGACTTCCGCGTTCCAGTCAAGCGATTTGGAATCGTGCCAGACCTGCTGTCCGTGAGCCATCGAGAGCGCCCAATCGAATAGGTCGCCCATGTGTGCGAGGATTCTTGCGGGCGTACGCGGGTAATCCGCGATTACAAACGTCGCAAAGGACTCTGGAGTGCCACGCAACGCTTTGCCGCCGCGATAGGCCACGGTGGCTACGGTGTGGCGAAGAAGTTGGCGCTCTGGATCAGTGGGGGTGAACATGATGGTCGTGTTCTCCTGCAGCCGGAATGAATCTAGCGCTTAGTATAAACGCGGACGAAGTCGACGAGCATGCTCTGCGGGAACTTTGTGGATGCGTCTGGAGACCCCGGCCAATCGCCGCCGACGGCTAGATTGAGGATGATGAAAAATGGATGATCGAAGACCCATTTTCCGCCCGCAGGCCAGTCGGACGAGCGAAACGTGGCGTAAAGATTGGCATCGACGTAGAAACGCACGACGTCGGGTTCCCATTCCACAGCGTAAAGATGAAAGTCATCGGCAAAATTCTGGCCTGCAGGCAGACTGAAAATCGAGGTCATGTCGCTCGTTGCGCCGGTGCTGCTGGGACCATGCAAGGAACCGTGGACCGTCGCGGGTTCTTTGCCGATGTTTTCCATGATGTCGATCTCTCCGCACTTTGGCCAACCCACCGAAGGAATGTCCTGACCCAGCAACCAAAACGCGGGCCACATGCCCTGACCTTCGGGAATTTTAATGCGCGCTTCGAAGCGGCCGTAGGATTGAACGAAGAGCCCTATCGTCTTAAGGCGTGCGGAGGTGTAGTCGCGAGTCACGCCATCAGCGCCGGTGAAGGATTCTTTCCGCGCGTTGATAACAAGATTGCCTTCTTCGACGTGCACGTTCTCCGGGCGCTTGGTGTAGTACTCGAGTTCGTGGTTGCCCCAGCCGTTGCCGCCGATATCGTAGGTCCACTTTTTAGAGTCTGGCGAAGAGCCATATGGGCCTGAAAATTCGTCGCTCCAGACCAGCGTCCAGCCGAATTGCTGCAGCGGCGGAGGTAGTGGGGCTGGGTCGTCAACAATAATCCTGTGGCACCCGCAGAGTAGCGGGACTAAGCAGACTAGAGCGGCTAGAAAGATTCGTGAGGACTTCAATGCGAGCTTCCACATGAGTGAACGCACAAAGAGCACAGACTGAAGTCTGTGCCACTTACGAAAGATTCAGCGCGCGCTTGAAGGAACCTTTTTCGTTGTCGATTTTCTTTTGCAGCTGGAGGATAGCGTAGAGTACGGCCTCGGGGCGCGGCGGGCAGCCGGGCACGTAGACATCGATCGGAATGACCTGGTTGCAGCCTTGCACGATGGCGTAGTTGTTGAACACGCCGCCGGATGTGGCGCAGGCGCCCATGGAGATGACCCACTTCGGCTCGGGCATTTGATCATAGAGCTGACGAATGACGGGAGCCATTTTTTGCGAGAGGCGGCCGGCGACGATCATCAAGTCAGCCTGGCGGGGCGAGGGGCGAAACACTTCTGCGCCAAAACGCGCGACATCAAAGCGCGCAGCGGCCATGGACATCATTTCGATCGCGCAGCAGGCCAAGCCGAAGCCGAGCGGCCAAATCGAGCTCTTGCGCGCCCAGTTGACGGCTTTGTCGAGAGTGGTGAAAATGATGCCTTCGTCTTCGAGCAGGCTCCCGAAGTCGTCGGGTTTGGTCAGTGTGACGTGTTTGCCGAGCGATGTGCTCATGGTGCCTCGTCTGACATCATTTTCGCATAGCCGGACGGTGGATACAAATTAACTCGTTGCCGGTTACGCGCCGCCTCTAAGTCAGTTCGTAATCGGCGGGCGACACCGAGTGCGTGCGCCGCGTGTATGCTACGACAGAACCGGGCCAGAGCGTGGTGTTTTCGCCGGTACGCTGATCTTGATACCAGCTGTGGCAGCCACCGGATTGCCAGACTGTACCTTCGAGTCGGCGGTGGATATCGGCGACAAACTCTTTCTGCTTTTCCGGGCGCACTTCAAGGACGTGCTTCTTGCGGCGCTTCATGAGCGCCAGGCAGCTCATCACATAGCGAACCTGCGCTTCAATCATTAAGATGATGGAATTGTGTCCCAGGCCGGTGTTTGGTCCCAAGAGTATGAAAAGGTTCGGAAAACCGCTGACGGTCACACCGAGGTATGCGCTCATGCGTTCTCGCCAGGCGTCATGAATTTCCACTTCGCCACGCCCCACGATGCGGACACCGATGAACGGTTCCGTGGCGCGAAACCCCGTACCGAAGATCAAAACGTCAATCGCGCGCTCGACGCCGTCCGTCGTCACAATACTGTGCTCGCGGACTTCCGTAATGCCGTCTGTGACTAGCTCAACGTTCGATCTGGTCAGCGTGGGATAAAAGTCATCCGATACTAGCACTCGCTTGCAGCCAAACTCGTACTTCGGCGTCAGCGCTGCGCGCAACTTGGGATCTTTGATTTGCCGTTCCATGTAATGCGTGGCGATTTCGGTCGCCTTGCCACGAATAAAATGATTGCCCAGAAAGCCGAGGACGCGAATTTCCTGCCGCCAGAAAATGAATTGCCGGAAGGCCCGCATGACCAGCGGAAACCGACGGAATCGCTGCTTCCACTTTTCCTGGATGACAAAATCCATGCGCGGCACAATCCACGGCGGAGTTCGCTGAAATACATAGAGTTCCCCGACGCGAGGTGCGATTTGGGGAACGAACTGAA
>DASXMM010000227.1:0-3717 GCA_036495665.1 Candidatus Acidiferrum sp.
GTTCTGTAAAGCGGGCCGAGATTAAAAGATAGCGGGCAGCCTGAATTTGGATCGGTTGAGCATGAAAAGCTTTCGACCCCTAGACATTCCTCAGGGATAATTCCCTTATGGAAGCATCCGGCAGTGGCGCGAGATTGATCATTGTGTGCGGCTTGCCGGGTTCCGGTAAGAGCACCTTTGCCAAGGAACTCGAAGGCAGGATCCACGCCGTTCGTTTTTCTCCCGACGAATGGATGGGTACTCTTTCCCTCGACCTCTACGACGAAGAACGGCGCGCGAAGGTCGAAGCGCTGCAATGGAAGTTGAGTAAGGAACTCCTGACACTCGGCCTCACCATAATCATCGAATGGGGCACTTGGGGAAGGTCCGAGCGAGATATGCTGCGGCTCGGAGCCCGCGCCCTTGGCGCCGCTGTTGAGTTGCACTACCTGCATGCGCCGCCGGATGTCCTCTTCGAGAGGATTCAACGCCGAGGCATGGAGAAAGCACCGATCGAACGAGAGGCACTGTTACGATGGTTTGAGATGTTCCAGGTGCCGACACCAGAGGAGATAGCGCTTTTCGACGAACCTGTGGTTGCTGGTATTGCTTCTGGCTCGAACTAACGCACTGCCGCGATATGGAGTGCCGAAAAGCGGCCGCCTAGCATAATCGAGGACTCCTCAGGTTTTGGCGGGGGACCAGGAGCGTTCCCAGGTGCGCCAGAGGGAGACGTCGCCGAGGCCGAGCTGATTCCACCATGCGTCGAGCATTTTTTGGTCGAGGTGGAGGATGCCTTCGGGGGTGACTCCTGGCGGGGGCGGCACTAGCGTTGCGAGGCGGTCGTAGACTTGGCCGCGTTGTGGCTCGTCAACGCGAGCGAGGAGATGCCAGACGGTGAGCGCGTCGCGCTGGCGAGATTTTTCCAGGATTTTGGTGAGCTCGGCGCTCCGGACTTCGGGAGACTCGGCGGCAAAATCGAATTTGGATAATGCCTCGCGAAAGGATGCGGAGGCGTCTTCAAAGTACGGAGTGCCTGGGCCAACTTTGGGCCGCGTGGCGCAAACCGCGCCCGCAGGGATGAAGGCTTCGTGGCCTTCGAGCTTGAAACCAACCCAGCCTAGTTGCGTGCGGAGAATTCCGGCGCCCGAATCGTCGACTTGGAGCGTGTAGGAGCAGCCCAGGTCCACGGCGATGGCGAAAGGCGTGTCGACTGTGAACTCGCCCGGCAACGCCCAGATGAACGCGTGAATCGTGCCGCGGTCGAGCGCGAGGCGATTTTGTCCGTTGGCACCTGCGACGGATCGCAGACGCGTGTTTGGCTCGACGTTCACGGTGCCAACATCGGCGATGGAAATATTCGCTTTCGAGTGGCTGTCTGTGACAAGAGTTTGGCCGACGCCGAGCTTGGCGGCTGCGTGGGATTTGCCGAAGGCATTCGATTCCACTTGTGGGGTGCCTGCGAGGCTCTCGACGTCCCATCCTGTTGCAGAAGTTGCGTTTGGTTTCTGACTCCACCAGAGAATTGCGAACGCAGCGACGAATACGGCGGTTGCGGTAGCAGCGGCGAGTCTGAAGGACCAACGGGAGCGCACAAGACGCTGCCAAAATCGCGGTTGTGGCGCAGCGGCAATCTCAGGAAAATCGGGTGCTTGCCCTTGATGGCGGAATTTGCCGAGAGCGCTTTCGAGTTTTTGAATCTCCGGGTCGGGTTCGCCGGAAGCGTCCCAGAGGTAATCGTCTTTCATGGGTCATTCCTTCTGCGCAACGTGTTCTTCTCCTGCTCGGTGGAATGCTTGCCGCCGGTCGAGTGAAGCGGAATCGCCGCACTTATGGACGCCTGCGCCAGCTTTTCGCGAAGTTGCAACATTCCTCGGTGGAGGTTGACGCGAACGGAGCCGGGTTTCAGTCCTGTGCGCGACGCAATCTCCGGACCTGTCATGCCTTCCACTAATCGCAGGATCAGCGTTTCGCGATACGTTTCGGGGAGGCCGCGAACAATCGCAAGGATCACGGCAGCTTCCGCGTCGGGAACCTTGTTCGAGGCGGGCAATTCCGATTCATCTTCCGGCAGACTTTCCGTGACTGCGGCAACGGATCGAGTTTGCCGGTAGTAATCATTCGCGCGATTGCGGGTGATGGCCGCCAGCCAGGGACCGAACCGCTCGACATCGCGCAAGTCGCAAAGCCGGGGCATCGCACGCAGGAAAACGTCCTGAACGAGATCATCCACGTCGCTTGGCGGGACTCTCGCGAGCAATATGCCGTGAACCATGCGAGCGTATCTCGCGTACAAACCGCCAAAAGCGGCGCGGTCGCCTGCGCGAGCGGCGACGACCAGCGAAACATCACCCGTGGATTGGGGGGCGGACGCGGTGGTCACCGCTCGACAGTCCCTGATTGTGAGGCGCGAGTCAACTGTGGTTCCCGCATGCAAACTAGCGACTCCGAAAAGCATTCCGGTGTGCAAGACGCTGGCGTGCGAAGAGTGTTAACAGGGCGGCAGCGGTGGCGCAAGGCGATGAGAGACGGCATTAGATTCTCTACTGATTATGGGGTGATTATCGCTAAGTGGCGCTAAAGGCAGGCTATACCATCGAACTGGCGTGGCGCATCTAATTCGGAGTAAACTGGTCGCATATCGACGGCGATTCAAGGAACGAGCAGGCGATTCGAGAGCATGGCTATCGTTAACCCCATTATTGCTGCCTCCCGAGACGGGAAGATCGTTGAAGCACCGCAAATGGCGGGGAAAATGGGGAAGTCTGTGCTCGAGCTGATCGGTAACACGCCCTTGCTGAGGCTGGAGCGAGTTGGGAGGGAATTTCCCAATGTGGAATTTTGCGCCAAGGCGGAGTGGTGCAATCCCGGAGGGTCGGTGAAGGATCGGCCCGCACTGAGCATGATTCAGGGGGGGCTGGCTAGCGGGGCTCTGCGAGCTGGCAAGACCATCATCGACGCGACGAGCGGGAACACGGGAATTGCGTATGGAGTGATTGGGGCGGCACTGGGGTATCCCGTGAAACTTTGCCTGCCAGACAGCGCCTCTCCCGAGCGGAAACGGATTTTGGCGGCACTTGGGGCGGAACTTGTGATTACGCCCGGCGATGAGGGGACGGACGGGGCGATCCGGCGAGTGCACGAGATTGTTGCGGCCGAGCCGGAGAAGTATTTTTACCCGGACCAGTACAGCAATCCGGGGAATTGGCAGGCGCACTATCGGACGACGGCGAACGAGATTTGGGAGCAGACGAGCGGGAGAATTACGCATTTCGTGGCGGCTTTGGGGACTAGCGGAACGTTTGTGGGCACGACGCGGCGGTTGAAGGAGCTGAACCCATCGATTCGGTGTATCAGCTTGCAGCCTGATGCGTCGTTTCATGGATTGGAAGGTTGGAAGCACATGGCGACGGCTTTGCGTCCGGCGATTTACGACGAAACGCTGGCGGACGAGAATTTAGAGGTCAGTACGGAAGAGGCTTATCGGCTGGTGAAGCGGATCGCGCGAGAAGAAGGTTTGCTGGTGAGTCCCAGCGCTGCCGCGGGGCTGAATGGGTGCTTCCAGGTGGCGAAGCGGATTGCGCCGTTTGAACGGGTGGTGATTGTCACCGTTTTTGCGGATTCGGCGTCAAAGTATCTATCGGAACGGTTTTGGGACGAAGAGTGAGTGCGATGAGCGAAGTTTTCGAGGTTGGGATTAGCGAGGAGCTTGCGGAGAAGATTCGCGGGTACGGCGTT
>DASXMM010000228.1:0-8389 GCA_036495665.1 Candidatus Acidiferrum sp.
CTTTGAGAGAACCTGGTGCTCTGATCCGACTCGGGTTAGACTTTCTGCCTCCAGGCGGCCTCTGGCCGCCCTTTTCGTTTTCCAGCACGTCTTACAAGCTCTGAGACTAATTCATGCCGCGGACTGGGGCCCAGGGGTCGACGCGGACCGAGGGCGTGAATTTTTGCAGCTTGAACCACGCGCCGGGTTGATTGGTGCTGACTTGGAAGGCTACGCGTTCGCCTAGGACATTGATCGGCAGCTCGAGGTCTTTCAGCGATGGCGAGCTTAGCGGGAGCGGTTGCTGGGTTTGCGGAGCGCTGGACGAATCCACGAAGCTGGTCAGCGACAAGTTCCCTGCCCCTTCGACGAACATCGTGAGATAGCTGAAAAGTTTGCGGTGAGCGCCAAGATTCAAAGATTGCTCGACGAGGCGCTCGGGGAAAAAGTGTGTCGTGTAGAAGCTTTGGATGGCGGTACCGTCGTCGGAGAGTTGCGTGTCGCTGAGTTGATAGACTTTGCCGGTGGCGCCGCCTCCGCCCACGCCGGGCAGTCCCCCACCGATGGCGACGATCGCGGTGCCGTTGGTGCGCTCAATCAGCGCGCAGGAGTTTGCTGCAACGGTCCAGGGCGACCACTTGCGAGCCATGTCTGTGGCGGCTTTGCGGCCGGTGTAGGTGACGTTGACGGGCGGGCGCGTGGCAATGTCGCTGGCGTCGTCGAGGTCGTGATAGTCGAGCATCAGGACGGTGTTGGGAGTGGTTGCGGTGCCGAGAGGCACGCCCACCAGGATGCGGCGCTCTTTTGTGTCGACCGTGACCCAGAGCGTTTGGCCGTACTGCCAATTGATCTGGTTCCAGGTGGGCTGGATTTCCTGCGAGATTTTAATGGGCTCGCCGCCGCTGAAAATGTAGAGGCCGGTGCGATGCGCGATGACCACCCAGTCTTCGCCGATGCCTACGCCGCGGACGGAGGGTGTGCCGAGTCGCCGCGAAACTTCCGCGATGGACCACAGCGACGGCTCGTTGGTGCCATCGTCCTGCGTGACATGGAGCGAGTGTTCTTTCACGAAGTAGAGGCGCTCGCGCAGTTTGAAAGCGGCGCGGATAGCCTGGCCGTTGTTTTCGGCGACGCTCATGAAGCCGTTGATGCCGTCGTAGCTTTCGGGATCTTCGACGCGACTGCCGCGCACGATGGAAGCATTGACGGGGGTGGACGTCGGAAAAATTTCGATGCTGTCGATGTAGAACTGGCCGCTAACGTTGGGAGTTCCGTCGGCATAGACGCGTAGAACGAGATCGCTGGGAATGGTCGTGAGCGGTGCGGTCAGTTCGGCGGAATACTCGACATAGTTGGTAGTGAGCTGCGCGGCGGTCAGTTCCAGGCCGGTGGTGTTGATCCCGGCGCTCTGGCTGAAGAGGTGGACGTGCAGCGTGCCTTGCGTCAGCGTGGCGTTGATGGCGCAATGCGCGCGAACGGTGTAATCCGTGTTGGCCTGGATGAGCGGCGCACCGAGCGAATCCTGCACCGCGCCTTGCGTCATCAAGCCGCGCGTGGGCGTTGAGCCGTTGCCGACGATGCAATACGCCGCGCCCCACACCACAAAGTTTTCTTCGTCCGTGCCGCCGGGAGCAAAGACGGCGTCGGGCGTCCATCCCAGCGGATAGTGCGGAAGCGACGGACCAGTGAACCCACCATCGAAGCCGAGATTCACCCAGTTGTTCATTTTGTTGCGTTCGCCCCACCAGAAAAGACGCTCGGAATATTCGGTGACGCCGGCGCAATCGCCGAGTTCGATGAGGCGGAATTGATTGTCGACGTTAGTGCCGGCGAGAAGAATGGCGTCGGAGAAATCGACGGCGAGCGACGTGGTGATGTTGTCGGCGATGATCATGTTGCCGCTGAAAAGCGTGGTGCCGCTGCCGGTGTAGAAAAAGCTGGCGCCGCCCGCGCCGGTGAAACAGAGGATGCGGCCGATGACGTTCGATGGCCCCGTGGGAATGTTTGTGACAATGGCGCGCATGCCGCCACTCGCAGTCCATGTGGTGGCAGGGCCTGGCTTGGTGAGGTAGCCCTGACGGGTTTTGAAAATGACGCATACCTGATGCGCCCCCGCGTCGACGCTGCCTGCGGCGGCGGCGGTGCCTCCGCCGGATGCGGCGAGAGCGCCCGTGGGCGCGGTGAACGTGAAGTGCGTGGAGTCCGGAACCGTGGTGACGGGAAACGTGCCGTTGTAGCCGGCGACAGCGATGCCTGCCGTTATGACAAGTTGGCCGACGACGAGACCGTGCGCGGCGGTCGTTTGAATTGTGGCGGTCGCGGAAGCCGAGGTGCCGCCGCCTGAAGCGGCTAATCCCGAACCGCCCGCGATGTACGTGAATTGCGTCGTGCTGGGCACCGCGACCACGGGGAATGTGCCGTTGTAGCCCGCGACGGCTACGCCAGTGATCGTGACGGATTGTCCGGCGGAGAGTCCGTGGGCCGAGGTGGTGGTGATGGTGACGAGAAAGCCGTTTTCCGTGGCGCCGGTTGGGCTGGTGGCAATCGTGACGGCTGCGGGCTGCGTCGCGCCGCTCGGACTGGCGACGACGGTTAAGAGCACGTTTTCGTCGACGACCGTGGGCCCTGCGCCCGGTCCGCTTTGGCTGACGCGATCGAAATTCGTGTCATCGTACTGGCGCGGCAGGTCGTTGCCCACTTTGCCGTCGCTGATGGCGAGATATTCGCGGCCGAATATGGTCGTGGAATTTCCGTACGAGTTGGGGGTGAGGCCGGTGGCAATGCTGGCGAGCGTGCCGGGCGTGGTTTCTTTGTAAAGCACGCCGTTGGAGTCGAGGACCATCGTGCGAAGCGTGGCGTTCAGCGTTTCGTAGGTCTTGATGTAGTTGATGGTCGGATTGCCGGCGAGCGGGCCGAAGAGCGCTTGCAATCCGGGGCGCGTGAGCACGCCGCCATTGCCGAAGACGACGTCCTGGCAATTGGGCGAGACGCCGTGCGGCAGGTCGGCGGGAGACATATCTGTCACCAGGCCGCCGAAGATTTCGATCGGTGCATCCAATGATCCGATAGTTGACATTGGTTGTCTTTGTTATCGCTAGATAAATATATCTGGCTAGATAGACTCGTGATACCCTGCACCGTCTCCCCGATGGTCGAACGAAACGATGCCTCTCAAGCTGCTGCCGCTGGATCGCATTCAAGATGTGCTTCGATGGTACGAGCAGAATCTCTGTAATGTGGATCTGCGGGATCCGCGCGACTTTCGCGTTCGCTTCAAGCCCGAACATTTCATTCATCAAATCAAGCTGATGAACAAATATGGCAAGGAGCCAAGAAACCGCACGCTGATGATTGAAGAAATTAGGTCGGGAAAGATTCGTTTTGTTCCTGGCAGGTACAGTCCTCAACGCGCAGCCGAGATTCCTTGGGCTGGAGAGTTGGCGACCAAACCCGATTGCATCTGTCCGAACTGGCAGATACTAGGAAGTGGCGACGAAAACTACGTCAGAAATTTTGGCACGGAAAGCTTGCCGCAATGGCGCGTTCTCGTTTGCAAAGTGATCGGACAGACCCGGCATTTTTCGACGTTGTTTCCCTGCGAAATTCGGGAAAAACAATTGGCAGTCAAAATCTGGCCCTAAAAAGGGCGAGCGGGCCGCAAAGCCCGCTCTACCGAAACTCCAGCCCCTCGGTTAGGGCGAAGCTGGCCATGAAGGCCAGCAAACTTCATCTGTAATTCTACCAGAAGACAGCCCGAATTCAATCCGTACTATCGTTCTAGGGCTTTCTGTATCACCCTCTGCGACTACATATGCGTCGTTGCGTCTATACTGAAACTGCGTGTCAGGCGCGCCCAAAAGCACGTTGCATCTTAAGGCGGCGAGGAATCGCCGCCTTTTTTATTGGCTCGCGGAATTTCTCGAGCGACTAGTTGCCCGCTCCCAGCTCCTACTTCTCTGTTTCGTTTGGTTGCTTCCCTGCCCTGTCCTGAGTTGTTGATGTGCCGCCGCGCGGTTTATCTGGCGCGACCAGGCCGTACTGCGCGGCTTTTTCGCGGTCGAGGATCGCGCCGCAGGAGCGGCAGACCGCTACGCCGTGCTTGATCTTCTCGGCGCAAACGGGGCATTCCGCGAGCGGCTTGGAGTCGTAGAGCCACGGCTTTTCGAGGTTGAGCTGGCGGGCGGCGCGGCGCTCGAGGTCGGTGATGAACATGGGATTGCGCGTGCGCTCCCACTCGAGGTCCGCTGCGGCCACCAGACGGCGCTGAAATTCTTCGAGGCGCCGTCGCGCATCGGCAAGTTCGCTTTCGGTGGGCGTCGGGCCCGCAGCGACGAATACGCCGTGAAAGCTTCCGTCGCCCGAATCGCCGTTCAACTCGCGCGCGATGTCTTCGGCCACTTCCTGCGCCGTGAGGCGAATCTCAATGGTGCGCTTGTCGCCCATATCCATCGCAGCCATACAGCCGCGAATCGGCGTAATCGCAAACCCTTCGCCGGATTCCGGCGAGCGCACCAGCAGCGAGCCGAAGTACGTGCGATGGCGCGGGGGCCATTTCTCGGTCGAGATATTGACGAGCGAGACTGTGCTAGTTTCTGTTGCCGTTGCCATGGAATTGCCTTTCGACAAAATGTGAAATTTTTAACGATCCAACGAGGCCGATTTCCTGCGGTGCGCTAAGCAGATACTTTCTCTAGAAGACCAACACACTTTAGAAGACGAACACGGCCCACGTTGCGGAGTTCGAGCTCGCCGCAGTAACTGTTGCGGTCGTACCCGATATGCTGCATGCCGCCGCGATGGCCGTACTGCCTTGCACCTGCGCGAGGCAATGAGTAAGCGCTGGCGCCGAGGGCTGCGCGCTCAACGTCACGGTGCACGATGTGCCCGAACTCATCGTGCAAGCGCCGCCGTTCGCCAGCCAGTGCTGCGTCTTGGTCCAATCCTGCTCAGCGTCGAGATGAGCCAGGGGATGCAGGTTGCCGCCCGACCAATTCTTCAACGTAGCCACGCTGCCGGAGATGGAAAGTCCGGGCGAACCGGAGGTGATTTGCGTGTCGGTGAAGCTCAGAGCGACCGCGCCATTCTTGTAGCAGGTAAGCACGCCGCCGGGCGACACTTCCAGCCGCAGAAGATCGCCCACGGCCCCGGCGGATGCGGTGCTCGTCAAGTTGGCCGCTACGGCGTTCACCACGCGCTGTATGTAAATGTTGGCGGAGTTTTCCAGGCAATCATAGTAGGTCGAGCTGGTGCCCGTTCTGCTGGCCAGCACGCTAACTCCGGGAAAATCCGTCGTTCCATTCAGTGCCGTGACGGTGGCCTGAGCAAATTGCGTGGCAGCGAACCCGTTCGCAGACCAAAACGCGGAGTTCACATTCGTGGTCGTCCCCTGGATCTGGTTGGAGGCGATGTTCACGCCATTTTGTTCGACCGTCCAGTTGGAACCGATGGCGCCATTCGCGCGCGTAGCGTTGTCGTACGCACTGTTGAGGTAGCTGGTGACCGGAACGATTCCAGTTACATCCGGCAGGGTCTGGGTCCGGCCGGCTGTTAGAGGAGCAGGCACGATGGTGTCAACGAAGTTGTTGGACAATTTTACTTGATAGCTCGACAAGCCGTTCGGACCCATGCTCGATGAGCCAGCCAGACTTGCTGCCGGAACTGAAGGACCACACGCGAACCCGAAGGTGTCAACAAAAGACGCGCTTCCCGGGATATACGAGCAGCCTGGAATGTTAGCTAGAACTCCGTTCCGAAAGGGTTGCCATCCAATCGCCCCTACAGGAAGAAGCGGAGGAGTCACGGTGACGGTCTGATTTCCAGTCGTGACGTTTGCGGTTAGTCCCGGACCCACAACCGTCTGATTTCCATTCGCGTCGATCGCGGCTACGAAGTAGGTTATCGTTCCGACCGGGACGCCACCTCCTGAGCTAACGACAGCTGATGCGGGAGCGGCGGGAGTGGGCATCACATAGAAAAATTGCCCGGAATTTCCACTGGTTGCGGCTGCCGTATTTACGAAGGAAGGGCCCTCGATAAAGGACGGCAGCCCGATTAAGCCGCAACCGCTGTTAACAGGTTCGATGGTTACGTTAGAATACCCGGAAGTGTTTGCTTGGAAGAGAGCTTGAACTCCGTTCGCGCAAAGCGGTTGGAATACGTCCAGCCCCAGTATTTGGCTGTTCACAGCGTCGATCAGAGGCGTGGCAGGCCCGCCAAGAAAGTCCGCGTAAGAGATGCTGTTAAGCTGACCTCCAAACTTGTTGTTTCCGATCCGAAGCCGAATCATCGGCCCGTAGGAAGACTCCGCGAGCATGTCGGTGAAATTTCCGCCCGCCCCTTCGCTGGTCAAGGGAGACTGACCTGCTGCGTCATAAAGTTGGCCCCCGAAGACGAACACGTGGCGGACGTAGAAGATTCCGGCCAGTTGACTATTGGCGGAACGACTGAGGCCATAGTTGGCCTTATCCCACATCGCGGGTGGATTGGTGAAACTTGCCGAGCCACCGCTGCTCCAGCCGCCATATTCCCAGAAAAAGCCGAAGCCCCCGCCTAGGATATAGGCAGGAGATAGAGTCGCATTGAGTTGGACGTTGCTATATTTGATGGAGGCGACGTTATTCCCTCCGCCGTCCTGATCCTGAACGATGTCCGCCTGATATGGCCTGAAGGCTATGAAGATGAGATTAGCCATGCTCCAATCGTGCGAGGTACCGGGGAGGGCATAGATGAACGGATAGGCGTTGCCACCCCAATTCGACAATGGCTCCATTGAGTAAAAGTTTCCAGCATGCCCAAAGTTCGTCACGCCATTCAGTTTGAATTCGCCGCGTGGAATGACGGAGCCATTGGCTTGTATGGTCGCCGCGACTTGCATCTCCAACTGGCCACCCCCGACCGGGCAGGCCGTCGCGAGATTCAGCGTGGAATTGATCGGGAAAATGACCGCGCCGGGCGAACCGTTTGTGTTGGGAATGTAGAGAATCCCTCCCGCGGAAGTCGAGCCCATCGCCGCGCAAGCCGCAGCGATATTTGGAACGTTGTCATGCAGGGTTTTGGCGCCAGAGACCGCGGTGGTAGAAGCGGCTGCAAGAACCAGCGAGGTGGTTCCTCCGCCACTGACGATCGTCGTCGAGAGCCATTGCGCGGAAGGCGAGGTTGGAGCGGTAGCCGAAACATCGCCGTCACCGATCAACGAAGCAGTAATGGCGTAGCCGTAATCGAGGAAGCCGCCGTCCATACCTTGCGTAACCCCGGCCAGCGTGTAGTTCCCGGCGTTCGCGGGCAACGTGCAAGTTGTCGTGCAGCGGTAAACGTAACTGCGCAGGACCGTGTAGTCCACTTCGTTCCACTGCACTACGTTTAGGGCGAGGCCCTTGACTGTCCCCGTCGTAACTCCAACCGGATCATTCAATTCCCCTTGCTGTGAGTAGGTGAACGTCGAACCGCTCGCGGTCAGCAGAGTGGCGGTGCCATTGTAAAAGCTGCTGCCCGTCGCGGAGAGTTCGATAAAGGAGTTCGGCGAAAGGTTGTGAGGCGCGATCGTTGTACAGGTAACTATTCCGGATGCGCGGGCGCAAGAGGAGATGGTCGCAGTCGTGAATGCGCCGAGGTTTGCCACGCCCGTCGAAGTACTTCCGGCCGCCGAACACGCCGTGCGTCCATTTGCGTAGTCCTCCGCCACAACACAATAGGAGTAAGAAGTCGAACCTGTAACGTTCTGTTGGCCGACGGTAACACCTGTAGGAGTCGAAAGAGTTGTTGAGGGCCCCGCTCCCAGGACCAGGATGCCTTGTGTGTTGGCAAAATCTTGCGCCGAGGCGAGCGTCAGGGCTGTTGAGCTCGCAGTCATCGTGCCGGTGGTTTGCGGCTGTGCCCCGGTATATTCGTACCCGCCGAAGAGGGTGACGTCGTAGGACGGATTGGGCCCTTTGGTGTGAAAATCCGCGGCGATATTTTGTGTGGCGGTAAATGTGTTGGAGACGTTGGTTTGCGCACCGTTGCCGGGGCCGAGGGGACCGATCTCCGCACCGGTTTGGTCTTTGTAGTACAGACGCATGTCGGCGGTTTTGGTGTAGAGGTTTACGGTGCCGGCGCCGGCTGCGCCTGGCGGAGTGCTCTGGTTGCTCAGGTTCAGCGTGCCACTGGCGAGCGAGCCAATCACTGTGGTGTTGCCGGAGACCGTTAGGTTGCCGCCCAGGCTCAGCGAGAACGCGCTGACCGCGCCGCTAAATGTCGGCGAAGAAGGATCGTTGGGGAGGATCACGTTGGGGATTTGTTTGTCGGTGATACTCGGCCCAGAGATTTCAATTTCGTATTGTCCCGGCGCCGCGTAGAAGAAATAGTTGCCCATGCCATCGGTCGTGGTGGGATTCGCGAGCGCTTGCGTCAAGCCGGCGTCGGAGTAGATCAG
>DASXMM010000229.1:0-7004 GCA_036495665.1 Candidatus Acidiferrum sp.
TGTTCAGTGCGTTCACATCCACTAACCGCTCTTTGTAAAGCCCCAGCCGTGCTTTCGCCTCCAAAATCCGCCGCACGGATGCGTCCAGCCGCTGCTGCGAAATGCGTCCGGACTTGACCGCATCGAGCAACGCTTCGACAGCCGCGTCCGGTACCGGCGGCATGAGCAGCGCGTCCGCGCCCGCCACAAACGCTCGCACCGCCGCTTCGCCCGGCGCGTAGCGCACCGTGATGCCGCCCATGTCCATCGCATCGGTGACGACCAGCCCCTGATAGCCGAGCTCTTTGCGCAGAAGGTCCGTCAAAATGTTTGAGGAAAGTGTCGCGGGAGTATTCGCATCCGGCTCCAGCGCGGGACTCGAAAGGTGACCGGTCATGATGCTGTCCGCGCCAGCGGCAATCGCCGCGCGGAAGGGAACCAGCTCCAGGCTTTCGAGGCGCTCGCGGTCCGCGTGAATCACCGGCAGATCGATATGCGAGTCCGCAGCGGTGTCGCCGTGGCCTGGAAAATGTTTTGCAGTAGCGAGGGCGCCGTTTTCCTGAACACCGCGAACGAACTGTGTGACGTATTCGGAGACTTTTGCAGGGTCCTCGCCGAACGAGCGCGTATTGATAATGGGATTGTTCGGATTGTTGTTTACGTCGGAGTCCGGCGCGTAAATCCACTGGATGCCGACGGCGCGCGCTTCAAGCGCGGTGACTTTTCCCATCGTGTAGGCATCTTTGGGATTGCTGGCCGCCGCGAGCGCCATCGCTGTGGGAAACGATGTGCCTTCATCCAGGCGCATCGCGGTACCGCGCTCGAAATCCGCGCCGATGAGCAACGGAAGTTTCGATTTTTCCTGCAACTGATTCGTGAGAACCGCTGTCGGATACGCCTGGCTCTTCACGATGCCGAGCGGCGAGCCTCGCGTGATGTTGATGAATCCGCCGACGTGGAGCTTTTCGACGAGGCGCATCATTTCCGCGTACGCGGGCGCATCGGTCGCGGTAAAGCTTCCGTGATATGTCGCGAAAATCAGTTGGCCAACTTTTTCGTCGAGCGTCATCCTGCTGAGCGTTGCCTCGACCCATTGAGCTGCCGCGGGCGCCAATTTCTGCGTGGACTTCGCCGGCGCGAGGCTTTTCTTCGCGCTCGAAGCATCTTTCTGGGAAGAACTGGGCATCGAAGAGGCGGATGGAATAGAGGAAGCCTTGTTCTGACTGCGCGTGGTGTGGGCCATAAGGAAAAGAAACAAACAAAAAGGAATGAGCGACAGAACGCCGGTACCGCGTCCTTTCATCAGTTATGGGTCTCCCGGTCGACGCCCGGATCCTGCGCCTGTATATAACACACGCACTTCGCGCTCACAACGCAGCCCCGAACGAGGCGTTCCAGAATATCATTGGTGACGCACCAGCGGAGGGAATGCTTTGGCCCAAAGTCATCGCGGTCGAGGTTTCGCGAAAAAGTTCATCGTTTTGCAGAGCCTCATGTTCGTTCTTGCCTTTTGTATTCCTTCGCACGCCACGGTAAAAAAATCGGGTCGCCCGGGCCGCGTACAAACAGGCCTCGACGTTCTCGAGATGGAAAAATTCGCGCCGCTGCGTGGCAAGCATATTGGACTTGTCACGAATCATACGGGACTGGACGCGCTCGGCCGTTCGACGATCGAACAATTCTTTCACGCTCCCGGGATTCAACTCGTGGCGCTCTTCAGCCCCGAGCATGGCATCGCGGGGCGCGCCGACGAGAAGTTTGCGTCTTCCAAGGATCCAACCACGGGGCTGCCCACGTACAGCCTGTACGGCGAATCGCTTCGGCCCACGGATGAAATGCTTACCGGGATCGACACGCTCGTTTTCGATGTGCAGGACGCCGGCGTGCGTTTCTACACCTACACGGCCACGATGGCCTACTGCATGGAAGAAGCCGCAAAGCACAACATCGCGTTTTATGTGCTCGACCGGCCCAATCTTCTCGGCGGCGATGTCATCGAAGGGCCGATGCTCGATTCCGACAAAACCAGCATCGTCGGCTACTTTCCGCTGCCGATTCGCTATGGGCTAACCATCGGCGAGCTCGCGCAATTCTTCAATACGGAAAACCACATCAATTGCGACCTGCACGTCATCGCGATGAAAAACTGGCACCGGAATTATTTTTTCGAGAGCACTGGCATTCGCTGGGTGCCTCCGTCGCCGAATCTACGCACCGTAAAGGGTTCGATTGTTTATCCGGGCATCGAAATTCTGCAAAACGCTGGCGTGTCGGTTGGCCGCGGAACGGAAACTCCGTTCGAGGAATTTGGCGCACCGTGGATGGATGGGACGGCCGTCGCCGACCGTTTGAACGCGCTGCATCAGCCCGGCCTGCGGTTTACAGATCGGCCGTTCATTCCCGTCTCCGGCCTTTACGCGGGCCAACGCTGCGGAGGCGTGGGCATTCGCATCACGGACCGCGCGGCAGTCCGCTCCGTTCGTACTGGAATCGAGATTGCAGCCATTCTGCAAAATATGTACCCTGCAAAGTTCGATCCCGCCAAATTGCTTTTCCTCATCGGCAACTCAGAAACCATCCGTCAGCTTCAGGCAGGAGTTTCGCCCGACCAAATTGTGGCAAGCTGGTCGACAGGCCTGGCCAATTTCGATCAAACCCGGCGAAAGTATTTCATCTACAAGTAAGCCGGTTCGCGTTCGATCCACCGTACGGTCACCAGTCATTATCTCTTTGTGGTAGAGTCGCCTCATGCGCATCGTGTCCTTGCTGCCGTCGGCTACGGAAATTCTTTTTGCCCTGGGATTCGACAACGAAGTTGTCGGCGTGAGCCATGAGTGCGATTTTCCTCCGCAGGCGCGCACGAAGCGCGTGGTGATTCATTCACGGCTGCCGCACGACGCGCCGCCCGCGGAGATTGATCGGTTGGTCCGCGAATATGTCGGGCGTGGCGAGAGCCTGTACTCGGTGGATGCCGAGGCGCTTGAGGAATTGGCGCCGGATTTAATCGTCACGCAGGATTTGTGCCAGGTTTGTGCCGCTTCGCCGGACGATCTAGCGACCACGCTGGCTCGTTTTCCTGTGCCGCCGGAAGTTCTCTGCCTGAATCCGCAGGATCTGGGTGATGTGTGGCGCGATATTTTGTGGGTTGGCGAAGATACGCGGCGCGGGCATGAGGCCGAAGCTCTCCTCGAGAAAACTGGCAGGCGTCTTGGCGAACTGGAAAGGCAGCTCGAGGGCATTGTGCACCGGCCGCGTGTCGCGATTCTCGAATGGCTGCAGCCGTTCTACGTGGCAGGGCATTGGGTGCCGGAAATGATTGAGATTGCCGGCGGTAAAGATGCGCTGGGCAAGAAGCGCACACCATCATTCCGCGTTTCGATGGAAGATGTGATGGATGCCGCGCCGGAAATTCTTCTGATCGCGCAGTGCGGCTACAGCACGAAGCAAGCGCTTGACGAATACAACGCCATGACGTTTCCCGAAGAATGGAACGCGATACCCGCGGTGCGCAATTCACGCGTGTACGCGCTCGACGCCAGCGGCTATTTTTCGCGCCCCGGTCCGCGGCTCATCACCGGCATCGAAGCCCTCGCAAAAATCCTACATCCGGAAGTCACCGTCAGCCCGGAAGCAGAAAGCGTCGCAATGCGCATCGGCGCTCTCTCATCCGTCCGCGCCGCTTCCGTCTAAGCCTACGCAATGTTGGGAGAATTCCCCGAGCCATTGTTAGCTTCAGCGGGAAAAAGTGAGGCAAGGTTGGAGTTAATTCTCGCGTAAGCTGCATCAAGGTCGTGGATGCGATGACGAACTGGGTCCTTTGGATGTAGGTCGCTAAGTCGTTTCTTTCGCAAGAAGTATGCAAACTGAGAACCCGAGTTGCCAGAAACATGTGGAAGGTAACCGAGAATCTGACGTTCCTCGATGAGACTACGTGAAGCGCACCATCCGAGGCCCTCGTCAACGACAGGACCAAGCCCGAGAAACAGAGCCTGCCTGTTCAACTCGCATATAGACGGAATAAAAACATCCTCAAATTGACGCCGCAGAAGCGGGGTATTCAGGACGGCTTGAAAGGGCCCGGCGAAGTACTTCCCATTCCTGAATGCTGCATTCGGTACGATTGATGTCGGGAAGAGTTGTGTAAAGTGCGAGTGCCAAAACAGCTCGGCAGAGTCGACACCAAGAAGACGCGGGATCCCGAAATGGTCCAGAGCTTCGTTAATTCGATTTCGCATACCAGCGAAGGCACAACACCTCTTAATTCCTTGCAGGATTTCTGAATCTGAATTCGGAGTAGCTAGGAGTCTTCGCGCGGCAGCGTAGGCACAGCTCATCTGCGTTGGTCCCGGAGTTATTCCTACTAGGACGAGTTTCGCAGCAAGGTTCACGTGCTCGAAGGGCACGTAATACACGTCGAAGCCGTTTTCAGATGGAGCCAAGAGAAATCTGTCTTCCGGACCGGTCGACCGTAGGGCTGACTTGAAGCGCTTAAATTGTTCATGCTCCTGATGCATTTGCCTTGGCACTCCAGTGTCGATAGAAGGGAAGGCCGGCGATCATCAGCAGTAGGCCGATGGAAGAGCGGCCGGGGCGGTCGAGCCAGATGTTGAAGGTGAGAGCGAGAGCGCCTGCAACGAACAGGCCGGGGACCCACGGGTAGCCCCAGCAGCGGTACGGGCGCGGCATGTTTGGTTCTGTGTAGCGCAACCGAAACATGGCCACGACGGCGAGACCGTAGAAAATCCAGGCGGCGAAGATGAAAAGATTGGTCAGTTCTTCGAAGGTGCCGGTAAGGGCCATAAGGCTTGTAAGAACGCACTGGAAAACGAGAGCGCGGGCGGGCGTGCGATATTTTGGATGAACACCGTCCGCGATTTTGAAAAAGATGCCATCGCGGGCCATCGCGTACGTCGGGCGGGCGCCGCTGAGGACGGAGGAATTCATGGAGCCGAGTGCGCTGATGACCATGGCTACCGTGATCCAGGCAGCGGCGCTGACTCCGGCGACGTGTTGTACAAGGTCGGACGCGATGTGCGGCGAAGCGGCGACGGTCTCGAACGGCAACACCTTCAGGCAAGCGGCGGTAAATAGAAAGTAGATTATGGCGACAAGCGCGACGCCGCCGACCAGAGCCCGCGGGAAATTGCGCTGCGGATCTTGGATTTCTGAGCCGACGAGATTTAAATCTTCCCAGCCATCGTACGCCCAGAGAGCCGCAGCGAGCGCGGCAAGAAAAGCGCCGAGCACGCTGCCATTGAGCGCCGATGGCCACAGGGGATCTGGTGCATGTGGCGGACCCGCAGGAGCAAAAAACGCGACGCCGATGACGATCGCTACGGAAGTGATTTTGATGGCCGTGAGAAAAACCTGGACGGCACCGCCAAGTCGCACGCCGAGATAGTTGATGCCGGTCATAATCACGAGCCAGACGACGGCGAGCGGCTGCGCCCACGTGAAAACGAAATCGTAGGGCTTGATCCATCCGGTCAGGCCGGGGACAGCGATGTGGATCGTGAAGATAGGTGCGGCGACGACGGGGATTAGGAAGCTGAGAAAACGCATCAAGCCCGCGGCGATGGATGCGAGAGAGCTCGGTCGACCAACAATGGAATGCGTCCAGCCAAAGAGAAAACCCCAAGCGGGGCCAAATCCACGGCGGAGGTAGGCGTACTCGCCGCCTGCTTCGGGAATCGCGGCACCGAGTTCGGCGAAGGAAAGAGCGCCGAAGAGGGAAAGGATCGCGCCGACAATCCACGCGGCGAACACGACCGAAACGGTGCGGCCTTCGCGAGCCATTTCGGCAGGCTTAAGAAAGATGCCGGTGCCGATCATGGTGCCGACGACGATCGCGCCGGAAGCCCAGGCGCCGAGGCCGCGAACGAGTTCGAGACGTTTTTCGGTCATTTTACTCCGTCCGCGATGGCGCGATTGCAACACTCCGCGCCGTGAATGCGCTGACGATGCTGCCGACCACGAAGGTCACCACCGAGCCGATCAGGAAATACCAGGTAAACGCTACGTTCGTATACTGCCAAATGCATAGAATGGTCGCCAAACCAACGAACATGCCTACGAGCGCGCCGCTTGCCGTAGCTCTACGATTGAAAGTGCCAAGAAGAAAAAGGCCCAGCAAGCTGCCATAGGGAAGCGACGCGACCGTTAAGCCTGTTTCCAGCAATGGGCCCCATTTTACGAGGCCGAAGGCCATTAGCACGATGCCCCAAACGAGCGTCATGCGGCGCGAGAGGCGCAGGAATTGCGTTGAGTCGCTGGTGCTGCCGAACAATTTGGAAAAATCGAGGACGCTGCTCGCGGCCAGGGAGTTGAGCGAGCCGCTGGCGTTGGACATGGCGACCGCGACGATCGAGGCGAGAAGCAGGCCCGCGAGGCCGGTAGGCATTTCACGCACCAGGAAGAGCGGGAGGATGCGATCGGTGCGTTCGCCTGGAGCAAGAAGCGGCCAGTGTTGCGCAAAAACGTAGAGCAAAACGCCGAGTAAAAGAAAAATGGTGAATTGAATCAGCACGATTACGCCGCTCGTGAGGAGCGCGCGGCGGCTGTCTTTTTCATTGCGCGCGGCGAGAAGTCTTTGGACGATGGTTTGGTCGGTTCCGTGCGTGGCCATGGTCAGGAAGGCGCCGCCGATCAGCCCCGACCAGAATGTGTATTTTGTGGCGAGGTTTAGCGAAAAATCGAAGACTTGCAGTTTGTGGCCGGCGGCTGCAGCGACTTGCGTGACTTCGGTCCATCCGCCGGGGATGCGATGGAAAAGAACCCAAAATGTCACGGCGCTTCCGCAGAGGTAGAGCAGCAGTTGCGCGACGTCGGTCCAGATCACGGCTTTCATGCCGCCTTCAAAGGTGTAGAGAAGGGTGAGCGCGATAACGATGAGGACGGCGAGGCGTTCGGAAGTGCCGAGGACGACGCTGACCACCAGGGCGATTGCGGAGACGCGCACACCCTCGGCAATGGCACGCGTGATGAGGAACGTGCTGGCGGCCACGGCGCGCATTTTTTCGCCGAAG
>DASXMM010000230.1:0-8558 GCA_036495665.1 Candidatus Acidiferrum sp.
GACACCTTCAACGTCGCCACTCACTTCGTGGACCGCAACGTCCACGAAGGCCGCGGCGCGAAAGTCGCCATCGAGTGCGGCGACCAACGGGTCACCTACCAGCAACTCCTCGAGAACACCAACCGCGTCGGGAATTCCCTGCTCCAACTCGGCGTCCGCCCCGAAGAGCGCATCCTGCTGCTGCTCCTCGACACGCCAGAATTTCTTTACTCCTTTTTCGGCGCTATCAAGATCGGCGCCGTCGCCGTTCCCGTCAACACGCAAGCGAAGCCCCAGGACTACGAATACATCCTCAACGACTGCCGCGCGCGCATCGCCATCGTCAGCGACTCGCTGCTCCCGCATTTGCAATCCATCCCCAAAGAAAAACTCCGCTACTTGCGCGAAGTGATCGTCAGCGAAGTAAAACTGAATCCTCAATCCCAGGTTCATCGACCGCAACCTCATCGCTCTCTGCAAAATTTAATGAGCGCCGCTTCTCTACAACTCGAACCCGCTCCCACCAGCAAGGACGAGCCCGCCTTCTGGCTCTACTCCTCCGGCAGTACCGGCGCTTCCAAAGGCTGCGTCCACCTTCATCACGACATGGTCGTCTGCTGCGAACTCTACGCCAAAGGCATCCTGCAAATGAACGAGAACGATCGCTGCTTCAGTGTCGCGCGCCTCTTCTTCGCCTATTGTCTCGGCAACGCCGGCTACTTCCCGCTTGGCTGCGGCGCCACCACGATTCTTTCTCCCGTGCGCCCTGTGCCCTCCACGATCTACGCCGACATCGAACGCTACCGCCCCACACTTTTTTTCTCTGTGCCCACGAATTTCGCCGCGCTCCTGGCGCATTATCGCGAAGACAGCTGCGACTTCGACTTATCGAGCGTCCGTCACGCCATCTCTGCCGGCGAATCGCTGCCTGCGCCGCTCTTCGAGCGCTTCAAGGAACGCTTCGGCGTCGAAATTCTGGACTCGCTCGGCTCCACGGAAACGCTGCAAATGGTTATCGCCAATCGTCCCGGTGAAGCCAAACCCGGGTCTAGCGGAAAAATAATCCCCGGCTACGAAGCTCGCATCGTGGACGAGCTCGGCAACGACGTCGTCGCCGGCGAAATCGGTGATCTCCTCATCAAAGGCGACTCCACATGTTCCGGCTACTGGAACAAGCACGAAAAAACCAAGGAGACTTTTGTCGGCGGCTGGTTCCGCACCGGCGACAAATATTTTCAAGACGCAGAAGGCTACTTCTGGTACGCCGGCCGCTCCAACGACGTCTTCAAAGTCCACGGCCTCTGGCTGAGTCCGGCCGAAGTAGAAAGCGTGCTGATCGCCCATCCCGGAGTTCGCGAGGCGGCAGTAGTAGCCCGCGAAGATCAGGACGGCCTGACCAAAGCCGCCGCGTATGTAGTCTTGGAAGAAAAGTTCGCGCCAAGCGAGCAACTGGCGCACGAACTCCAGGAGTTAGTCGGACAAAAAATCGGCGGCTACAAGCGCCCGCGCTGGATCGAGTTTTTGTTGGAGATTCCCAAGACAGCTACGGGCAAACTCCAGCGCTTCAAGCTACGCGAACTGCAAGATGGGAAGGCCCAGGATGCTTCGTAATAGATTTCAGAGCGTCGTCGAAGTTCTACGAGTAGAAGAGGCCCGTGTCGGCAGACAAGCCGGCCAGATCGGCCGCGCAAGCAGTCGGGCCTTGCACAACGAATCGACGATGATAAAGCAGAAGTGCGCGCAGCCCGGCAAGCTCTTCGCCGCCGCCGGCTCTTCCCGGGCCGCCGTGCAGGCAACTTGGCACCACGTTGCCATGCCCCGTGAACTGAGTGCCGACGCTGGAATCAACAATCATGATGCGGCCATGCAAATCGCCGATGCCGAGCACAACGCTTTGCAGAAAGGCTGGATCGTTCGCAAAAATCGAAGCAACAAGTGAACCAAGCCCACGCCGCGCAATCGCGATGAGATCGTCGACTCCGTCGTACGTGACCAGCGTGGCCACCGGGCCGAACACTTCGATGTCGTGGACAAATTTCGCGTCGAGCCCCTTGTCGCACAAGAGCAGCGTCGGCTGCACAAACGCTGCCTTTTGCGCGTCGGCGTCGATCGGCTGGAACTTTTCATCGCCGCCAAAAAGAACGGTGCATTCTTGCTTGAGCTGCTTCAGTCCTTCAAAGCAGGCCGTTTGCTGCGCTTTGTTCACGACCGGGCCGACGCGCACTTCCGCATTGCGCGGATTGCCGACTTTCATCGAGCCGAGCCGTGCGACCAGCGCATCGCCGAGCGCTTTCGCATGTTGGCGCGGAACGAGGACGCGCCGGATCGCAGTGCACTTCTGCCCGGCTTTGAGCGTCATTTCGCGCACAACTTCTTTGACGAGCAGGTCGAACAAATCTGTCCCAGGACCGGCGTCCGGTCCAAGAATGGTGGAGTTGATGCTGTCCGCTTCGATGTTGACGCGCACGGAGCGACGCAAGACATTTGGATTCGAGCGAATGCGAGCAGCCGTATCCGCCGAGCCGGTGAACGAAACGATGTCCGTCTCGGTAACATGATCGAGAATATCGCGCGCCGAGCCGCAGAGAATCGAGATCGCGCCTCGCGGCAGAATATTTGCTTTGACGATGTCTTCGACCATGCGGTGCGCGAGCCACGCTGTCGGTGACGCGGGCTTGATGAAAATGGGAACGCCGGAAAGCAGCGCCGGTGCGGCTTTTTCACATACGCCCCACGCCGGAAAATTAAATGCGTTGATAAAAACCGCTACGCCTTTTGTCGGCAACAAAAAATGCTGGCCGACAAAAACTCCGGTCTTGGAAACTGGCGGGCCTTCCTTCAGTATTTTGCCGTCGGCGAGAGCCTGTCCAATTTTTGAGTAATACTTCATCGTGTAAATCGCGCCATCCACATCGAAGGAGGCGTCGGCTTGATTCGCACCCAGGTTGAGCAGCGAGATTCGAAAATATTCGTCGCGATTCGCGGTTAACACTTCGGCGATTTTGGCGAGCAGATCGGCGCGCTGGCGGTAGGTGAGCGCGCGAAGAGCGGGGCCGCCGTTCGAACGGGCAAAATCCAGCGCGGCTTTTACGTCGACGCCTTGCGACGAGACGCGTGCCAGTTCTTCGCCGGTTACTGGGTCGACGAGCGGATCTCCCGGGCCTGCGCCTTCTGTCCATTGACCGGATACGTAGTTCGGCAGCTTCATCTGCGATTCCTCCGATGGGTTCGCCACTAATCGAACGTCGAGTGCGCGAAGGGGAGATAGTATCATGTGCTGGCACAATACTGCATATTAGCTGGATTGCCGCTCGGAGCGGGAAACTAGACTGGAAACTAGGGTAGACGCTAAACCTATGTTCTTTAACAACTTACGTAGAGAATAGCGGGCTTGACAGCCGTTTCTTGAGGGACTCGCACGGAGTGAATTCTACTTCTTGACTGGCCCGCAGTGACATGCGATATACTGCAGGTGCGATTCGAACTGTTTTGATTCTTATGTTCTGATTCTTAATAGATAGATCGCCCATGCAAACCACTACTCCATCCAAAGTTGCCGCCCTGGAACGGATCGCATCCGCTTCGAGCGATGGGTTTCTGGAGTTTCTTGGGAAGCGGGTGCGGGAATTGCGGAACCGGCGTGGATTGACGCGCAAAATGATGGCGCGCGAAGCGGACGTGTCTGAGCGGCACCTGGCACAACTCGAGGCGGGCGAGGGGAATGTTTCGATTGTGCTGTTGCGGAGGATCGCGGCGGCGTTGCACGTGTCGCTAGCGGAATTGTTTGCGGCGGAAGCGGAAACGCGGCATGAAAAGGTTTTGATCCAGCGATTTTTGGAGCGGTTGCCGGCGCATCGCGTCGAGGACGCGATGGCTCGCTTGCTGCGCGAATTTGGCGAGGAAGAAGCGGGGCGGCGAAAGCGTATCGCGCTGATCGGATTGCGCGGAGCGGGCAAATCGACTTTGGGGTTGCGGCTTGCGCAGGAAATGAATGTTCCTTTCATCGAACTGGACCGCGAGATTGAAAAAGATACAGGGATGCCGCTTGGCGAGATTTTTTCGCTTTACGGGCAGACGGGTTATCGGGCGATTGAGCGGCGGTCGTTGGAGCGAGTGCTTCATGAGCAGGAGCGCGCGATCGTTTCTGTCGGCGGCGGCGTAGTGTCTGAAAAGGAGACGTACGACTATCTGCTTTCGAATTGCTACACCGTGTGGATCAAGGCACGACCTGAGGAGCACATGGCGCGCGTGATTGCGCAGGGAGATTTGCGAGCGATTGCGGGAGGGAGTCAGGCGATGGACGATTTGCGGCGAATTCTGGAAGCGCGCGAGCCGCTTTACCGGAAAGCGGATATGTATCTCGACACTTCCGGGCATTCCGTGGACGAGAGTTTTGCAAAATTGAAAACGGCATTGCAGACGAAGCAGGAGTAGGAGGCGATTGTGGACGTTGCAGCGACGGAACAACTGACAAAAGTGGAGCCACCGGATTACCGGACGGAGCCGGGCAAATACAAGCATTGGAAGCTTGCTTTCGATGGGCCGGTGGCGACGTTGACGATGGACGTGGCGGAGGACGGCGGCATTCGGCCGGGCTACAAATTGAAATTGAATTCGTACGATCTCGGGGTCGACATTGAACTGCATGATGCGCTGCAGCGGATTCGGTTTGAGCATCCGGAAATTCGTTCCGTGATTGTCACTAGCGCGAAGAGCCGGATTTTTTGTTCTGGGGCGAATATTTACATGCTGGGGCTTTCTTCGCACGCGTGGAAAGTGAATTTCTGCAAGTTCACGAATGAGACGCGAAATGGGATTGAAGATTCGAGTGCGCATTCGGGATTGAAATTCATCGCGGCGTGCAATGGAACTACGGCGGGCGGCGGCTATGAGCTGGCGCTGGCTTGTGACGAGATTATTCTGGTGGACGACCGGTCGTCGGCGGTGAGTTTGCCGGAGTTGCCGCTGTTAGGGGTTTTGCCCGGTACCGGTGGTTTGACGCGCGTCACGGACAAGCGAAAAGTGCGGCGGGATTATGCGGATATGTTTTGCACGAATCCGGATGGCGTGCGCGGGCAGAGGGCGAAGGATTGGCGGCTTGTGGATGAAGTGGTGAAGACGCAGCAGTTTGCGGAGCACGTGAAGCAGCGGGCTCTGAAATTGGCGGAACAGAGTGATCGGCCTGTCGATGCAAAGGGTGTGGCGTTGACGCCGGTGAAGCGGACTATCGACGAAGCAGGGTTGCACTATGAATTTGTCGATGCACAGGTGAATCGCGAGGGGCGTTCGGTGACGCTGACGGTGCGTGGGCCTGAGGCAGTTCCTGATTACACCGTCGAGAGTGCGATTGCGGCGGGGGCGAATTGGTGGCCGCTGCAGATGGCGAGGGAGCTGGATGATGCGATTTTGACTTTGCGGAGCGCGGAGTTGGATTTGGGTTTGTGGATTGTCAATGCTGCGGGAAATCCTGACGCTGTGGTGGCGGCGGACACTTTCATTCTGGATCACCAGGACAATTGGTTTGTGCGAGAAGTTTTGGGAATGATGCGGCGGACGTTTGCGCGGATCGATGTCTCTTCGCGGTCGTTGTACGCGATTATTGAGCCGGGATCGTGTTTTGCGGGGACGCTTTTGGAGCTGGCATTGGCGGCGGACCGCGTTTACATGCGCGATTCGCAGGACGCGGAGAATGTAGCGACTGTTGTGCTTTCGCGGATGAACTTTGGGGCGTTGCCGATGGTGAATGGTTTGTCGCGCGTGGCGGCACGTTTTTATCAGGACTCGGAACAGGTCGAGCGGTTGCGCGGCTTGGCCGGGAAGAGACTTTCCGTTCACGAAGCTACGGAGGCGGGGCTTGTTACGGCTGCGCCTGATGATTTGGATTGGGAAGATGAGATTCGGCAGGCTTTGGAGTCGCGGGCGGCGCTTTCGCCGGATGCTTTGACGGGGTTGGAGGCGAATTTGCGTTTTGGCGGGCGGGAGACATTGGAGACGCGCGTGTTTGGGCGATTGTCGGCTTGGCAGAATTGGATTTTTATTCGACCGAACGCGGTGGGGGTGAATGGTGCGTTGAAGGTTTATGGGACGGGAGCGCCAGTGAAATTTAATTGGGAGAGAGTTTAAAAAAAAGAAGAAGTAGAGAAGTAATGACGTAAAGATGTAGAGAAAAGAAGGAAGAAGAGGGGCCATGATTGATTACACGGAGAAAATTCCTAATAACGTGGATTTGGAGCGGGATCGCGGATTGCAGCGGGCGCTGGAGCATTGGCAGCCGGCGTATATGGGTTGGTGGTATGACATGGGGCCGAATGAGAGCCACAACTATGAAGTTTATCTGCGCACGGCGACCAGCGTGGAGCCGGATGGGTGGGCGCAATTCGGGTATGTGAAGATGCCGGAGTATCGCTGGGGAGTATTTTTGCAACCGCGCGATGCCCAGCGCGAGGTTAATTTTGGTATGCACAAGGGGCAGCCGGCGTGGCAGGAAGTGCCGGGAGAATACCGGTCGACTCTGCGGCGCGTGATCGTGACGCAGGGAGATACGGAGCCGGCTTCGGTGGAACAGCAGCGATTGTTGGGGTCTTCGTGCCCGTCGATGTATGACTTGCGAAATATTTTTCAGGTGAACGTGGAAGAGGGGCGGCATTTGTGGGCGATGGTTTACTTGCTGCACCGGTATTTTGGGCGCGACGGGCGCGAGGAGGCAGAGGCTTTGCTGGCGCGGCGTTCGGGCGATGCGGATAATCCGAGGATTCTGGGCGCGTTTAACGAGCCGACGCCGGACTGGCTGGCGTTCTATATGTTTACGTTTTTTACGGACCGCGATGGAAAATTTCAATTGTGCGCTTTGGCGGAGTCTGGGTTCGATCCGCTGGCGCGGACTTGCCGGTTTATGTTGACGGAGGAAGCGCACCACATGTTTGTCGGCGAGACAGGCGTGACGCGCATCATCAAGCGTACGTGTGAAGTAATGAAGGAACATCGGCTTGAAGATCCGGCGCAGGTGCGTGCGCTGGGGGTGATTGATTTGCAGACGATTCAACGGTATTTGAATTTTCATTACAGCGTGACGCTGGATTTGTATGGGTCGGATGTTTCTTCGAACGCGGCGAATTATTTTACGAGCGGGTTGAAGGGGCGCTTCCGCGAGACGAAGCTGGAGGACGATCACGTTTTGAGCGAGGCGGAGTATCCGGTGTACGAGGTGATCGGAGACAAAATCGTGAAAAAGAATGTTCCGGCGTTGACGGCTTTGAATGAACGGTTGCGCGACGATTATATTGAGGAAATTGCGGATGGCGTGGCGCGCTGGCAGCGGGTGATTGATGAAGCAGGAATTCCGTTTACGTTGAAGCTGCCGCACAAAGGGTTTCATCGCGCGATTGGGAATTTTGCGGGGCACCACATTGGCATCAACGGAGAGGTGTTGACAGCGGAGGCGTGGAAGCAGCACGAAGAGGAATGGCTGCCTAGCGCGGCGGACCAGAAATTCGTGCAGTCGTTGATGACGGGACGCGTCGTGGAGCCGGGGAAATTTGCGAATTGGATTGCGCCGCCGCTTCGCGGGATTAACAGCAAGCCTTTGGATTTTGAATATGTGCGGTTTAATTGAGTTGTTTTGGCGTACGCCTCAATCGAAGTTGACGGCGTGTTTTTGCACAGAGGGCGCAGAGCTTGGAAAGGAGAAGAGTGCAGCCGATCATCGACATCCACATACACATCATGCCTTATCACATGATGAAGCCTTCGGCGATGGACTTGATGAAGCGCGGGAGGAAGGATTACGCGGATGTGATGCGGTATTGCGAGGATCCGAAAGCGTTTCTTGGGCACCTGGATAGTCTGGGGATTGAGCGCGCGGGTTTGATTAATTATGTTGCGCCGAAGATTATCGGGTTCACGCCGGAAGTGAATGATTGGAGCGCGAAGTATTGTAGCGCGGCGCCGGAGCGGCTGATTGCGTTTGGCGGCGTTTTGCCGGGAAGCGTTCCTGATTGCGGGGCGGAAGTGGACCGCATGGCGAAGATTGGGATTCGGGCGATCAAGCTGCATCCATCGCATCAAGTGCTCACGCCGAATTCTTATATGAACGGCAATACCGATTTGGCGGCGATTTACGAGCGGGCGCAGGCGAATGGAATGCCGGTGATGATTCATACGGGGACTTCGATTTTCCCTGGGGCTAGGAATTTACATGCGCAGCCGATGCTTTGCGACGACGTGAGCATCGATTATCCGAATCTTGTGGTGATTCTGGCGCATGGCGGCCGGCCACTTTGGATGAATGAGGCGTTTTTTCTCGTGCGGCGGCACAAGAATATGCACATGGATATTTCGGGGATTCCGCCGCAGAAATTGATGGAATATTTTCCGCGGATCGAGGATATCGCCGACAAAGTTTTGTGGGGAACCGATTGGCCGGGGCCGGGCGTGCCGGAAATCAAGGGGAATGTCGAGAAGTTTCATGCGTTGCCGATTGGGGCGGAGGCAAAGCGGAAGATTTTGTATGACAATGCGGCGCGATTGTTTCCTCGTTGAGCATGGAAGCGATGTTTTGCCGAAGAGGTGAGTGCTCGTGA
>DASXMM010000231.1:0-10060 GCA_036495665.1 Candidatus Acidiferrum sp.
GGCACGATGTGGAGCCGCACGAGCCGGGCGAATGCGCTGGAGCTGGTTACGCCCGTGAAAGCGCGATCCGTGGTCGATACCAAGCGTCGCGCGAATGCGATTCGTTCGGGTTCGTAGCTGTCGAGAAGCGACGCGTCAGCGTTTCCGCGCAGAACGGCCGCTAGTTTCCACGAGAGGTTCACCGCGTCGCCGATTCCCGTATTCATGCCCTGTCCGCCGACCGGACTGTGGATGTGCCCGGCATCGCCCAGCAAGAATGCACGGCCTTTGCGAAAATGCTCGGCGACGCGATGGTGTACGCGGTACGTTGAGAACCAATTCACGCGCTTGACCTCAACAGGCATCCACTCAAGCACGCGCGTACTTATATCGTTCCACGTCAAATTCTCGTGCTTTTGCTCGGCTTCATCGCGCAGAGTGCCTACAAAGCGCGCGCGCCCTTTCTCTTTTAATGGGAAGACCGCGATGAAATCAGTCTTATCCAGGCCGACGTGCAATTCGCCGTTCAATACCGGTCCGCCGCCTTCGATGTCAGCCACATAAAAAACGTGCGTGTACTGTCCACCGGGAAATTCAATCTTGAGGGCCTGGCGTGTTGTGGAGTGGGCGCCGTCGCATCCCGCAAGGAAGGCTGCTTCGCAGGTCTCTAATGCCCCGTCCGGCCGTTTCAGGCGGGCCACGACGCGGTCGTCCCCTTCCGCAAAGCTTACGAGTTCCGTTTGGCGCTCGACCGTGACGCCCGCTTCGCCCAGCCGGTCAGTCAACAATCGCTCGTGCTCGTCCTGCGGAAAGATCAGCGGATTAGGAAACGGGCTAAGCCCAGTTCCCATGTCGTCGAAGACCGCGCGCGCAACGTCCTTGCCAGCCACCCAAAGATGAACGCCGGTCGCCCTCCCTGCACGCTCGACGACCGTCTGGGCGAGCCCCACTTGGTTGTAGAACTCGAGCGTCCGTGATTGCACCGCAAGCGCACGCGAACTCGTCCCCGGCTCTTCGGTTTTGTCGACTATCCTCACACGCACGCCGAGGCGCGTTAGCCATAGAGCCAGCACCAAGCCAGTCGGCCCCGCTCCGGCAATCAGTACGTCCGTACCACGACTAGACGATGCATTCATTGTCGGGACCTGTACGCACCCGCAGCTCCGCCAGCGGACAAATTCAATTCAACACAGTTTGAGTCTAGCCCACTCTCAACACGGCGCAGAAGACCAACCCGGTTCGGAGAGGTGGCCTCCGACAGCTTGAAACAACCTCCAGTTGGACGCATAGGTCGCTTACTTGTGTGCTTTGAGAATCAGCTTGGGCTAAAAAGCGTCAGTACCGGAAGTGGCGGAGACGCTATGTCTGATCGCCGCCAAGATAGGTTGCGAGGAACCAGGTATTGCCGAAGGGGTCGGAGATGGTCGCGGAGCGCTCGCCGTAAGGTGCGGTGTATGGCGCTTGCAGACCTTCGGCGCCAGCGGCAACGGCTTGGGCATACAGGGCGTCGGCGTCCGGGACGTAAACGTGGAGATAGGACTGGGTGGGCTGTACGTCTCCCTGAGCCTCGTCAATTTCAAGGGTCGCGCCCGCGATTTCAATGGTGGCATGGCGCACGATGCCGTCGGGTGACTTGTGCACTCCAGTCGCTTTGGCGCCGAGGGCAGCTTCGATAAACGGAATCATCTTGTGCGCGTCGCGGAGGTGAAGATAGGGCTGAACGGCGAGGAACCCTTCGGGACCACCCGACCAGTCCTTGCGCGTAGCAATGTACCAAGTGTTGCCAAATGGATCCTTCGCGGCGCCCCAGAGATCGCCGGAAGGATGCTTGTCGGAAGGCGCATAAATCTCGGTGGCCCCAGCCTTCAACGCACGAGCATAAGTGGCGTGAGCATCGGGGACGTAGAGATGCGTGTTCATGGGACGCTGCGGGTATTGTTCGTTGGCATCGCCCATCTCGATCACGGAATTACCGATGGAGACTTCGGCGTGCATGACGGAGCCGTCCGGGCGAGGAACGCGGATCCGCTCCGTGCCCTCGAAGGCCGCGACGAGAAAATCGACGAAAGCGGGCGCGCCGTGGACCAGGAAATAAGGCGCGATATTTGGGAAGTTGGCGCGTCGGAAGTTTGCCGGTCTTGCTGCCGCTGCGGATGGAGCAGTTGCTTCGTTCATAGAGATTCTCCTTTGCAAATCGGCTTTCAGGGCTGCTTTGAATTCGGCGCGTGGCAAGGCCCGCAGGGCGCGCACCAGTGGCACGAGCCTGGCAACAGTCGCATTTGAATTCGCCGCCGGGACTGGCTGCGCGGCCGCGAGCAACGCGGTGATGGCTTGATCGAGCCGTTCGGCAGGAGAGCGCTTAGGCATGGCGGTCTCCTATCTGCGCCCGAAGCGTCTGCAGCGCCCTGAATTGCAATTGCTTAACGGCGCCCTCTGTCTTGCTGAGCCGCTGCGCGATTTCGCGGATGCTGCGGTCCTCCACAAAGCGCTCGCACACCACGCGCCGCTGCACTTCCGGAAGCTGCTCGACAAGCCGAAAGAAGTGAACGTGGCGCTCGATGAACTCGAGATCATCTGACGACAGCTCGCGGTGCGCCAAGGGATGCTCAAGATCGTCGAGTTGCTGTTCGCGATTTGAGCGCTTGTAGTGATCGACGATGCCGTTCGACGCGATCCGGTAGAGCCAGGCCGAAAAAGGAACGCCACGCCATTCGTACGTGGATAGATTCGCCAGGGCTTTGTGGAACACTTCGGAGGTGAGATCTTCCGCGACGGTGCGGTCGTGCACACGACTGACAATAAAAAAATAGACGCGCTCAAAATGGAGTTCGTAAAGCACATCGAATTTCGACGCGTCGGCTTGTGCTGCTTCGACAAGAAGACGCTCGTCGCCGCTTGGCGGCGCGGGCTTTTGTGCCGGACGTCGGACGACCATCATGGCTCTGGATATAGTAACTGCCCAGCCGAGCAAAAGGTTACGGTGCCGGTTTTGGCGGAGAAAGGCTGGCGCGAGGGAAGACCGCTGCATCCGCTGGTGCGCGCTTTCCAGCTACTTTTTGGGCGCCGTTCCCATCTTGCCTCCCGCGCCCCACAGGTATAGGCTCTTTCCTCGGTAGCTCGCTCGCGCCACCACAGGGCTGGAGGGGTTCCGCCCTGCCTTCCATTCATCAACGCGAACGCGCTCCTAAGCCGCCACCAGCGGCGAACAAGTTCAATTTTTCGCGCGGCAGCAGACACAACCAGAGTTGCGCCCGTCTCCGCGTCGACAATTCCAATAGGGAGGATTCCATGGCAACTGCAACAGCCGTAATCGAACCAAGCGTAAAAATCAGTGCGAACAAGCTGCTAATCAACGGCAAGTGGGTCAACAGCGCCTCGGGGAAAACATTTCCGACCATCAACCCGGCTACGGGAGAAATCATTACTCAGGTGGCCGAGGCTGACGCGCCGGACGTCGATAAGGCGGTGGCAGCGGCCCGTGCGGCGTTCGAAACGGGTGCTTGGCGCAGAAAAATGACCGCTTCCCAGCGTGGCGCAACGCTCAACCGCCTTGCCGACCTCATCGAAAAGCACGCCGACGAATTGGCGCAACTCGAATCCCTCGACAACGGCAAGCCCTATCACATCGCCCGCGCCGCCGACCTCCCGCTCACCATCGCCTGCTACCGTTACTACGCCGGATGGGCGGACAAGATTCAGGGGAAAACGATTCCCGTCAATGGAAATTATTTTTGCTACACCAAGCATGAACCGGTCGGAGTTGTCGGCCAGATTATCCCCTGGAATTTTCCGCTGCTGATGCAGGCTTGGAAGCTAGGGCCGGCGCTGGCCACGGGCTGCACAGTGGTGATGAAGCCCGCCGAACAAACTCCCCTTTCCGCGCTCCGCGTAGGCGAACTGATCATGGAAGCCGGTTTCCCCGAAGGCGTTGTCAACATTCTGCCGGGCTACGGCCCGACGGCCGGCGCCTCCATTGCCCGCCACATGGACGTTGATAAAGTGGCCTTCACTGGCTCCACCGAAGTCGGCCACTTGATCATGCGCGCCGCGGCAGATACCAACTTGAAGCGCGTCACTCTCGAGTTGGGCGGCAAGAGCCCCAACATCGTCTTCGCCGACGCGGATATGGATCAGGCCATCGAAGGCGCGCACTTCGCGCTGTTCTTCAATCAGGGGCAGTGCTGCTGCGCAGGCTCGAGGCTCTTCGTCGAGGAAAAGTGCTACGACGAATTTGTCGAGAAAAGCGTCGCGCGGGCCAAGAAGCGGACGGTTGGCAATCCATTCGACACGAAGACCGAGCAAGGACCTCAAGTGGACCAGGACCAGTTCGACAAGGTGATGGGCTACATCGACAAAGGCAAGAAAGAAAACGGCAAGCTGCTCGCCGGAGGCCACCGCGTCGGAGACAAGGGGTACTTCATCGAGCCCACCGTTTTCGCCGACGTCACCGACAACATGACCATTGCGAAGGAAGAAATCTTCGGGCCGGTCATGACCATCCTGAAATTCAAGACCGTTGAGGAAGTGGCGGCGCGCGCGAACAATACCGCGTACGGCCTCGCCGCGGCAGTCTGGACCAAAGACATCAGCAAAGCCCACGCCATCGCCGACAGCGTCCGCGCAGGCACAGTCTGGGTGAATTGCTACGACGTCTTCGACGCAGGCGCCCCCTTCGGCGGCTTCAAACAATCCGGCATAGGCCGCGAACTGGGCGAATACGGCCTCGCCAACTACACCGAAGTCAAAACCGTAACCGTCAAGCTGTAATCTCCGCGCAATGTAGGGGCGCGCTTCAGCGCGTCTCGAAGAGGGGCACGAATCGTGCCCCTCTTCGTTTTGGTTTACTCTTCGCTTTTGTTCAGTCCTCGTTTTTGGTCCCCCTTCGTTTTTGTCCATTCGCAAGGCGTAGAATCGCAAAATGCCGTTCACCCTCCGTTCCTACGACCCCCACGACTTCGCCGCCCTCCACCGCCTCGATCAATCCTGCTTCCCCGCCGGCATTTCCTACTCCAAAACGACGCTCCACTATTTCATGACCGTTCGCAGCGCCGATTGCATCGTCGCCGTCGAGGGCACGCGAATTGCCGGCTTTATCCTCACCGAAGAAAATCCCCCGCTAGCCCACATCATCACCCTCGACGTCTCCGCCTCTCACCGCCGGCAGGGCATCGGCTCCGCCCTCCTGCTCGAAAGCGAAAAAAGTCTCGCTCTCCGCGGCGTCCATTCCATCCTGCTCGAAACAGCAATCGACAACGACCCCGCAGTTGCGTTCTGGAAGGCTCACGGCTATCGTATCGAAGCCGTCTTGAAGCGTTACTACCTGGCCCGGCTGGACGCCTACGAAATGCGCAAACTCCTGCCCGGCGCCGCCAAATCCGCTCCGGCGAAAAAGGAAACCTAAACAAATGCCCCTGTATCAGGCGATCATCCTCGCCCTAGTGCAAGCCTTCACCGAATTCCTTCCAGTCTCCAGCACCGCGCACCTCACTCTTTTTCCATGGCTCCTAGGCTGGCAGGACCCCGGCCTCGCCTTCGACGTCGCCCTCCACGCAGGCACTCTAGTCGCCGTCCTTCTCTATTTCTTTAAAGATTGGATAACGCTGACGCTCTGCGGCCTTGGCTTAAAATATCCTCCAAACGCATCCACCGAAGAAGTCGGCCAACACCGGAAACTCTTCTGGTACATGGTCGTCGGCACCATCCCCGGTGGTCTCCTCGGTGCCCTCTTCGAAAAAACAATCGAGGAACGCTTCCGCACACCCTACGTAATCGCCATCTCGCTGATCGTCGTCGCCCTGATCATGTGGTGGGCCGATTCCAAATCGCGCATGACCAGGCCCATCGAACAATCCAACATCGGCGACTCCGTAACCATCGGCACCGCCCAAGCCCTCGCCCTTTGCCCGGGCGTCTCCCGCTCCGGAATTACCATCACCGCAGGCCTCTTTCGCGGCTTCACCCGCGAAGCCGCCACGCGCTTTTCCTTCCTCCTCTCCACTCCGCTGATCGCAGGCGCGGTAGTTTCGCACCTTCCGAAGCTCATCAAGCTCCACAAAGCCGCTGGCCTGGACCTGCCGACCTCCACACTCCTCATTAGCATCCTCGTTTCCGGTGTAGTCGGCTTTCTCGTGATCGCCTTCTTCCTCCGCTACTTGCAAAAGCACACTCTCAAAGTATTTATTTTCTATCGCCTCTTGTTTGGTATCATCGTTTTGGTTTTAGCGTTCCTCCAAGCGGGCGCGCGATAGCGCCAACGTGCCCGCCGCAACACTCAGCCTTCCCCAAAAGCTGAGGAGAACTCCGTGCGTGTGCTGACTCCGACTGAAAATAAGCGGCTCAATGAGCTGATTGGATTCTTGTGTATGACGCTGGCCGCTCTCATGGCCCTGGCGTTAATCTCGTATTCGCCTCACGACGTTGCCTTTAACGTCGCAGCTCCCGCGCCCGACGGCAGCCCTGCCCGCAATTGGATCGGCCCCGTCGGCGCCTACGGCTCGGACGCCATGTTCCAAATCTTCGGCTTTGCGGCGTTCCTGCTACCGGTAGCCATGGGCATCCTCGGCTGGCGCTGGTTCCGCAGCCGCCCCATCGACTCCCAAGTCGCCACCCTCGTCGGCTACGTACTGCTTCTCCTCTCGCTGCCTTCCCTTCTCTCCCTCTGGCATTTCCCACAACTCCGCGGCGCAATCCCCGCAGGCGGAATGCTAGGCTCGCTCCTCTCCAGCAGTCTCTTAACAGGATTCAATTTCTGGGGCGCCACCGTCGTTGCCGTGGCATTGTTCTTCACCTCGCTTTTCATGAGCACCCGTTTCTCCTTTGCGGGCACCCATGCCTGGGCCAAAAGCTCCAAAGGCCCGCTAGGAGCCGTCGAAAAATTAGGTGTCCTGCAAAAAGCCATGGCCCGCTGGAACTCCTGGCGCGACGAACGTGAACAGAACCGCATGCGCCGCCGCGTCGAAGAAACCCGCATCTCCGGCCGCAAACCGGTTGCGCAGCAATCCTTTGGCGCCGCTGCCCAAAGCGACCAAGTCAAAACCATTCAACTCGCCGACAAAAGCGAAATTTTTGAAGACGAAGAAGAAAGAACCGCCGAGAAAGAACCGCCCTCTCGCCGCAAGGATCCCATCGTCTTCGTAGGCCCGGAGAAAACCGTCCTTGCGAAAAAATCCGCCTCCGATCCAAAGATCGCCAAAGGCAATCCCAACTACAAACTGCCGTCTCCCTCCCTGCTGCGCGAAGGCGAACGTGGCCAGAAGATCGACGAAGACGAACTGAAACAACGCGCCCGCGCCATCGAAGCCAAGTGCATGGAATTCGATATTGCAGGCCGCGTCACGCAAATCAACCCCGGCCCGGTCGTCACCACCTTCGAATTCAAGCCCGAAGCAGGCATCAAATACAGCCGTATCATCGGCCTCACCGAAGACCTCTGCCTCGCCCTGCAAGCGGAATCGATTTTGATCGAAAGAATCCCCGGCAAATCAACGATCGGCATCGAAGTGCCGAACATCAGTCGCCAAACCATCGCTCTCCGCGAAATCATCGAAGCTCCCGAGTTCAGTAGTTCTCCCAGCAAGTTGACGCTCGCCATGGGCCGCGATCTTCATGGCCGCATTCGCGTCACCGACCTCGCCGCCATGCCCCACTTGCTGATCGCTGGTTCCACCGGTACCGGCAAAAGCGTCTTCATCAACTCGCTCATGATGTCCATCCTTTATAAAGCGAGCCCCGACGACGTCAAGCTGGTCCTGGTCGATCCCAAGCGCCTCGAACTCAATCTCTACGAAAACATCCCGCACCTGATCGCACCGGTTGTCACCGATCCCAAAATCGCCTCCAACGTTCTTCGCAACGCCACGCGCGAAATGGAAAAGCGGTTAAAACTCCTCGCGCAGCGCGGCGTCCGCAACATCGAGCAGTACAATCGCACCTTCCAGAAAGCGCAATCGCTCTCGCTCTTCGAGAACGTCGAAGAAACCGAACACAAGCCGCTTCCCTACCTGGTCATCGTCATCGACGAACTCGCCGACCTCATGATGGTCGATACAAACAACGTCGAAGAATCCATCACGCGCCTAGCCCAAATGGCCCGCGCCGTAGGCATCCACCTGATTCTCGCCACGCAACGCCCGTCGGTAGACGTCATCACCGGCCTGATCAAAGCCAACTTCCCTGCCCGCATCTCGTTCCGTGTAGCCAGCAAAGTTGACTCGCGCACCATTCTCGATTCCAACGGCTCCGAATCCCTGCTCGGCAGAGGCGACATGCTCTATCTTCCGGCAGGCAGCGCCCGCCTCCATCGCATTCACGGGCCACTAGTCTCCGAAGACGAAATCGTCGCCGTCTGCGACTTCTGGCGCCAGCAAGCCCAAGCCAAGTACAACGAGCAACTTCTCGAAACGCCCAAAGACGAAAACGGCAAGCCCGAAAGCGAAGCCGGAGATGACGCCGAACCAGGCGGCGAACCCGTCGACGACGCTCTCTACCAGGACGCCGTCCGCGTCGTCTGCGAAATGGGCCGCGCCTCCACGTCCACCCTCCAGCGCCGCCTCCGCATCGGCTATGGCCGCGCCGCCCACTTAATCGACATCATGGAAAAAGACGGCATCGTCGGGCCACCCGACGGCACCCGCCCCCGCGAAGTCCTAAAGGGCAAATCCTGGATGAAGGAGTTCGACGAGTCCGCCCAGTGATGGCGCGGAGGATCACGTTCTTGCTGGCGGCCTGTTTGTTTTGCGTGTCCGTTTCCGCACTTGCGCAATCCAAACAACGTGTAATTCACGTGTTCGTAGCGCTTGCCGACAACGCCCACCAAGGCATCGTCCCCGTTGCCGCCATCCTCGGCAACGGCGACGACCCTGACCGCAATCTTTATTGGGGCGCGGCCTTTGGCGTCAGAACTTTTTTCAAGAAGTCCGCAGATTGGAAAGAAGTATATTCATTGCACTCCAGCGACTACATCCTGGAGAGAAGCATTTTTCAGAACCGCACCTCCAATGTGATGCTGATCGCTGACGCGTATCGCGGGAGCGAAATCAAGCGCGCCTTGACGGACTTCTTACGCGCCGCCGCGGGCGTTCCGCAAAAGGAACTGCTGATTGGGCCAATTATGGGAGACCGGGTTTTTCATACCCCGACAGATGCGGATCTCGCTGTCTACGTCGGCCACGATGGATTGATGGATTTCCCGCTCACCGTTGACTTCGCCGGCCGTTCCGGCACAAGCCGCTCCGCGATCATCCTCGCTTGCGCCAGCAAATCCTACTTCCGCGACTTACTCCGCGCCTCTGGCGCCACTCCTTTACTCTGGACCACAAACCTAATGGCACCCGAGGCCTACACCCTGAAAGCCGCGGTAGACGGCTGGATCCTGCAAGAACCCAAAGACCAAATCCGCAAACGCGCCGCCTCCGCCTACGCCCACTACCAAAAAATCAGCGACACCGCCGCCCTGCGCCTCTTCTCTTCCGACTGGTAACCCCCGAACCTCAGTGTTTCTACTCCTTCCTTGCCAACCCAAAACTACGACCCCCTACTGTAGCCCTAAGTTTCGTAGATGCAACACTTACAAAAATGGCGGGGGCCCCGAAGCGCCTCCCTCTCTTCTTCCCAGCTCGTAACTCGCCAACCCCAGCTTTTCTGAATCGGGTTTTCCCCACCCAAAAACCACCACCCCCCACCGTAGCCCTAAGTTTCGTAGATGCAACACTTACAAAAACGGCGGGGGGCAAAATCACGCAATCGCTCTCACTTCTGCGACCAGCGCTATGTGTAGCGGCTGGCGCTATGTGTAGAAGGTCCAGATTGGTGAGCGCCGAAGGCCGTTTCGCCTAGTACAACGGGGCCTTGCTCGCACACACAGACCGGTCGAAATTTTTTCCCGACCAGTTCCCCGCGCGAATTGACACAATCACGCCTCGCCCATACAATTTCTAATCACCACGTGCCGGGGTAGCTCAGTGGTAGAGCGCCGCCCTGAAAAGGCGGGCGTAGCCAGTTCGATTCTGGCCCCCGGCACCATCCCCAAGCAAAATCTCCTGTAATTCAAAGGCTTCGCTGAGGTTGGGGCTTATGCCCTACT
>DASXMM010000232.1:0-10235 GCA_036495665.1 Candidatus Acidiferrum sp.
CTTGATGCAGCATTCCCACTCAAGAATCGCCCAGCCCGGAAAATCGTACTGCGTAAGTTTCGAGAAAATAGTTTTGAAGTCCACTTGACCGTCGCCCAGCGAACGGAACCGACCGGCGCGCTGCAGCCACGGCTGGTACCCGCCGTAAACGCCCTGCTTGCCTGTAGGACGAAACTCCGCGTCTTTAACATGAAACATCTTGATGCGCGAATGATACAAGTCGATGAATTGGAGGTAGTCGAGCTGTTGGAGGACGAAATGACTAGGATCGTAGAGCAAATTGCAGCGTGGGTGCTGGTGCACGCGATCGAGGAACATTTCGAACGTCGCGCCATCGTGTAGATCTTCGCCGGGATGAATTTCAAAACAGAGATCGACGCCGGCTTTGTCGAAGGCGTTGAGGATTGGTAGCCAGCGCTTGGCAAGTTCGTCGAAAGCGGTTTCGACGAGACCGGCGGGACGCTGCGGCCACGGATAGAGGTACGGCCAGGCCAGCGCGCCTGAAAAGGTGACATGCGCCTTCATGCGGAAGTGCGCGGAGGCGCGCGCCGCAAAATGGAGTTGCTCGACGGCCCAGGCCTGACGAGCGGCAGGATTGCCGTGGACGCTTGGCGGGGCGAAACCGTCGAACATGGCGTCGTAAGCCGGGTGGCAGGCTACGAGCTGGCCTTGCAAGTGCGTGGAAAGTTCGGAGATGACGAGGTTGTGTTGTGCAGCTACGCCTGCGATTTCGTCACAGTAGGCTTTGCTTTCGGCGGCTCGCTTCAGATCGAAAAGACGTCCATCCCATGAGGGAATCTGGACAGCGACATAGCCCAAGCTTTTTCCCCATTTGCAAATCGCGTCGAAGCTGTTGAACGGCGCGCTATCCGAGGCGAATTGCGCGAGGAAGATGCCAGGACCCTGAATCGTTTTCATTCGTTTGCTCCGTCACGTTTTGGGGCAGCGGGTTCGGAACCAGAATTCGTCAACGAAATGTACTGGTTTCCGGATGGAGATTCTATCGTTAGGGAGGGCGAAATCCGCAAGGATATTGAAGCGCAGCCCGACAGCGCTTAGCAGGTGCCAACAATCGCCTTTTGCTAATAAGAAAGAGATCGAGCTGATGCGGACAAAAACGCACGGCGGGAACTGCGTTCCCGCCGTGCTTGGTCGTTCAGGTGAAGAGTCCTATTTGCCGACAGACGTGACTGCCGGGTTCGACTCTATGGAAAGAGCGGTAGAGGAGTGAACTCTGGCGGTTGCACTGAGACGGGCGTGTCTGTCCACGTAGGGCGAAACCTGCGCGGCGATCTCGAAGGTTTGCTCGCCGCCGGCCGCCAAACGCCCAACGGTAAGAACGACATCGTCCCCTTGGACGGTCAGGGTGTCGCTCGTCGTTCCCGCGAAGATGACTCCCAGCGGCAATTCGAGCCGCACTTGCGTGCCATTCAAAGAATAGGAGGATTTGTTCTTGAGCGTGATGGAGTAAGTCAGAGTCTGGCCGGGAAGAGCCTTATCCGGAGCCGAGAGCTTCGCGGAGACCGAGGAACTCAGATCAGGCTTGCTGACTGTCCATTTATCGAGCAATGCGGGCGTGCCGGTTGCCGCCGACGAGACCACAAGGCCGGTGGAAGGATCGACTTCCGTGTCGGGAATCGGATCGTTCAACGGTTGGCCATTGATGTCGGTGCCGAAGGGCGCAGGATCGGCGGAGGTCGCCGAGGACGTGGGCTGGAGCGGTTCGCTGATCTGGACAAGCGTCAGTTTGTTGAAGTCCACCACGACTTGACCGAACGAGAAGACCTTGGATTTGAACTTTGTCGTGATCTTCGTCGTTCCTGTGCCAGCATTGGGAACGAAGTTGATCATTTCAGGATTCGTGAGGTTCGTATCGAGCCAGGACGCAGGGCCCTGAGGAACGGTGAGGCCGGGTGCATCGGTGAACGTTCCCGTGGCGGAGTCATCCTGGTCAAGGCCTACGCCGCTGCCGCGCGGAGGAGCGAAGTCGCCGTCGAAATCGCGGTTGCCACCGCCGCCTTCTACCAAATAGAGCACCCCGTCGGGCACGGTGTCGGAGACGCCGTCGTAGTTCTGGTCGACAGCTACGGCCGGCGAGCCTGCTGTGGCGCTGATTGGACCTGCGACCCGCCCCAGAGCGCGGATCGGTAAGGAGCGCTGGTAGTTATGCTCGTGGCCGTTGAAAACCATGTTAACGCCGTGATCTTCCAGAACCTTAGCAACAGCGCGCATCTGGTTGTTGACGATTGTCGCGTCGCCAGAAGAGAAACCAGGCTGGTGGTAAACAACGATCTTCCACAGTTGCTTGCTGGAGTCGAGATCGTTGATCACCCATTCGCGCAGCGCGGAGGGATACGCGGTGAAGACCGGTTGCCCGGTGTTGAAAACGGTGCCGCCGGGAAGGTTGTCGTTGAAGAGATGCGGGTTGGCGTCGAGGTAGAGGAAATGAGCGTTTCCGTAGTCGAACGAGTAGTTGCTCTGATGGTCGATCTGCAGGCTCGGGCCTTTGCCGGTGTCGACTTCGGTCGAGTTGCGGAAGGCTTGGATCGCAGTCGGGGAGCTATAGGACGTTCCCTGATAGGTGAGATTGAAACCCGTGGGAGAAGAAATATCGCCGTTCCAGGCGTTCTGGATGTCGAAGCCAGCCGGGCCATTTTGCGGGAAGTAAAAATCCGTGAAGTAAGAAAGGGCGTCGCCACCGCTCAAGTTGCCGCTGAAAGCCGGAGCGGAGTTATCGGCGAGAAGGTTCGCCGAAACCCCGGTGCTGCCGAGATCGTGATTCCCATCCACGTGGAAGAAGAGCTTGCTTCGGAGAATGGGTGCGCCTGTTTCGTTCGAGTCCTGATCTGCGTTGTATACAGGGAAAAAGAAGTCGCGGTAGTTGTCCTCGGTACCCTCGTTGTAGACGTTGTCGCCGGTATCGAGAATCAAATCGGCCGTCGGGCGGTTTGGCTGATTGGTGAGCGAGATGTCCGACGAATTGTTGATCAGGTGCGCGATGCGAGCTTCGTAGTCAACCACGCGAGCAGGAGTGGAGTTGGGAACGGTGGGAAAGAAGCCTTCGTCACCGACCAGTATGAAGGAATAGTGCGAATCGCGTTTACGGGTGTGGAAAGAGGAAGCAAATCCACCGTTGGGCATGCCGGGGCCCGTCACACGATACTGATAAACGGTGTCGTACCGGAGGCCGCGGAGAACGGCGGTGTAGTTGGAGTGAGCTCCGTAGGCGCCGGGAATCGTCGGCAAGGAAGGATCGGAGGCGAGATAATTATCGACGACGCGCGCCGATGGAGTTACGGAGTGGCGGTCTTGATCGAATTCGCCAAATTCCACCTTGTAGGCAGAGGCGCTGGGCGATGCTTCGTTGGTTTGCCAGGCGATGACGATTTGGTCGGTTGGACCGAAAGAGCCAGCGTCGCCCAGCTGAATGTACGGAGCGAAAGTGACTTGCTGGCCGAAGGCGTTTGGCGCAAGCACTAAACCCATAATCATCACCAGTGTGCGAAAAGCTGAGGGGATGCCGGTCAAAGGCGAAGCTTCATATCGATCTCCTTGAAGCGATGTCGATTAGTCGCCACGAGTGTCGGGTGTGGGGCCGGAGGGACAAGCCCGAGGGCACTTGGCGACGGCGAGGAGCAGCTTAAGTTTGCTTGGTCACAATCTTGTGAATGAGACTTCAATATTCAGGCTAAATCCATTTGCATTGAGGCGTAAGTGAGCCGAACTTTCGGGTGTAAGGAAAGAACGAACCATCTGCAACGATTTGCTCGCAGAGGATTCATCTGTTTGTAATCTGTTCCGGTCAGGCTGTGCTTCCCTTGCTCGGCGAGAAGTGTCGCGAAATAACTGAAGAACATGGAGATAGATGCGGACCACGAGGCGAGACTTTCTTCGACAGTTGAGTTGGTTAGCCGCGGCAATGTCGGCGCACGCCAAGAGCGCGGACCATCGCGCGATGGTGGTTGCGGGCGCTGCGGCGGAGCCGCTCCTCGAGACCAGCACGCTCGCGCGGTATGTCGACGCCTTGCCCATTCCTGCGGTGATGAAACCCGCGGGTTCGCGACCCAGTCCGGCAAATCCGCCCCTGCAGGTTCCCTACTACCACGTTGCTATGCGGCAGTTTCAGGCGAAGGCGCATCGCGATATGCCACCGACTACATTTTGGGGGTACGGCGGCACATGCCCTGGCCCGACGATTGAAGCGCCCAGCGGTAAGCCTCTCCTGGTGGAATGGTCCAACGAACTGCCCGAACGGCACATTTTTGCCATCGATCACACTTTGCACGGAGCAGAAAAGGAAAAGCCGGAGGTGCGAACCGTGGTGCATCTTCATGGCGGCAAGGTTGGACCTGAGAGCGACGGGTATCCCGAAGATTGGTTTGCGCCGGGACAATCCGCGACCTATTACTATCCCAATCAGCAAGAAGCGACGGCGCTCTTTTATCACGATCATGCGATGGGCATTACGCGGCTGAACGCGGCGGCTGGGCTCGTGGGGATGTATCTTATTCGCGATGAGCTCGAAGATTCCCTGAATCTGCCGTCGGGGGCGCATGAAATACCGCTCGTTATCTTTGACCGGTCGTTTCGGAGAGATGGACAATTGTTCTATCCGGTCTCGGGGAAGCCAAACGCGCCGTGGGTCTCCGAGTACTACGGAAGCGCGATTTTGGTGAACGGAAAAATCTTCCCCTATCTGGAAGTTGAGCCACGGAAATATCGCTTGCGGCTGCTTAATGCCTCGAATGGAAGCTTCTATCGGCTCGCGTTTTCACCCGAGGACTTGGTTCGATCGGAACCTGTCGACTTTTTTCAAATAGGAATCGAACAGGGATTCCTGGCGGCTCCTGCGCGGCTGAATCGCTTGCTCCTGGGGCCGGGAGAACGAGCCGACCTTATCGTGGATTTCAGCGCAAGAGCCGGTAAGGAGGTATTTTTGCGAACGGATGCGGCGATGGTGATGCAGTTTCGCGTTTCGGGCCGCAAAGTTGACGATTCAACTTCCCTGCCCGCGATGATCCGCCCAATACCTCGCATTCGAGAAAAAACGGCGGTTGCAAACCGCAGATTGACACTGGCCGACTATCAGAACCGCCTGGGCCGATCGAGCGTCATGCTTCTGAATGGCGCGCATTGGTCGATGCCGGTCACGGAGAAGCCGGTCTTGAACTCGACCGAGATATGGTCGTTCATAAACCTGACGGATGACTCGCACCCGATCCATTTGCATCTGGTTCGGTTTCAGATTCTGGACCGCACTCCGTTTGACCTTTCGGTTTATCAACTGACCGGGAAGATCGTGTTCACCGGGCCTGCAGCGGCACTGGAACCAAACGAACTGGGTTGGAGGGATACGGTTCGTGTCGACCCGATGACTGTGACACGCATTATCGCGAAGTTTGAGGGCTTTGCCGGTCGCTATGTCTGGCATTGCCACATGCTGGAACACGAGGACAACGAGATGATGCGGCCGTATGTGATCGTGCCGGCGTGAGCGCTCGCGAGTAACTCATAGCGGCCGACTTTTGCTACGCATTTCACCCCAAACGATCCTGGTTGCGTTCGTAAGGCACGTACTCCGGCTCCCAAACGCTTGCTTCGAGTTCGCGATTCAGAGCCTCTTGGTTCGGAACTTGGGCTTGCCCTTCTTTAAGCGCCTGCTTCCCTACAGCGTGCGCGATCAGGCGGCCCAAGGGACGCGCTTCGGATATCGGCGGCAGCAGGCTGGCATGCTTGTCCTTCAGCGTTGGCAGATGACGAACCAGTTCTTGGGCCGCGGCCTTGATCATCGAATCGGTGACGCGCTTCGCTTTCGACGCAAGAATTCCAAGCGCCAGGCCGGGGAAAATGTAGGAATTGTTGGTCTGCGTGACGGGGACCTTTTCGCCAGCGACATTCACGGGTTCGAAGGGGCTGCCTGTGCCGATCAGTGCGCGGCCGTCGGTCCAGTCCACCAACTGCTGGGCAGTTGCTTCGCTGCGCGACGTGGGATTCGAAAGTGGAAAAATGACGGGGCGAGCGGTGTACTTGGCCATCTCACGAATGGCTGCCTCTGTGAAAGCGCCGGGCTGGCCGGAAACACCTATGAGGACATTCGGCTTCGCATTGCGGATGACATCGAGAAGCGCGATCTCTCCGCTCGCCGATCTCCAAGGTTGCACTTCCTCTTCTTTGCGCGCGTAGGGCCATTGCTCGGGCCGCAAGTCCCTGGTTTTCTCCGTGATTAAGCCGTAACGATCGAGGGCGTAGAAGTGGCTGCGCGCTTCGTCCGGCGAGAGGCCTTTGTCCTCCATAAATTGCGCGAGCAGATTCGTGATTCCCAGGCCGGCGCTACCGAAACCGAAAACAGCGATTCGTTGCTGTTCGAGAGGCGCGCCTGATACGTTCAGGGCTGAGATCACCGTCGCCGTGGCGACCGCGGCGGTTCCCTGAATGTCGTCATTGAACGTGCAGAGTTGGTCGCGATAGCGCGCCAGGAAGCGGGAGGCGTTCGATCCTGCGAAGTCTTCCCACTGCAGCAGTACGTGCGGCCAGCGCTTTCTGACCGCTTGAACAAAAACGTCGACGAAAGCGTCGTACTCTTCTCCGCGAACCCGATGATGGTTCCAGCCGATGTAAATCGGGCTTTTCAGCCGGTCTTCATTGTCGGTACCAACGTCGAGAAGGATTGGAAGGCAATACTCGGGGTGAATGCCGCCGAGCGCTGTGTAGAGCGCCATCTTGCCGATGGGAATGCCCATGCCGCCGGCGCCTTGGTCCCCCAAACCCAGAATGCGCTCGCCGTCGCTGACCACGATGCATTTCACTCCGTCGTAGCGGGAATGACCCAGGATTTGCTCGATGCGATCCTTGTTCGGATAACTTAGAAACAAACCGCGCGGCTTGCGCCAAATCTCGCTGAAGCGCTGGCAGCCTTCTCCAACGGTTGGTGTATAGACCAGCGGCAGCATCTGCTCGACGTTACGAACCAGAAGCGCGTAGAAGAGCGTTTCGTTTATATCCTGGAGGTCGCGCAGAAAACTGTACTTGCTGAAGGATGTTGGTTGCTGAGCCAGCGCCCGCAGGCGGCGGTCCAGTTGTTCCTCGAGAGTGCCCACGCGGGGAGGCAACAAACCATGCAGGTCAAATACGTCGCGTTCGTGATCCGTAAAGGCGGTTCCCTTGTTCCAACGCGGCGAGTTGATCAGGTCGTAGCCGGATAGCGAAATGAGTTGGGCGTTCATTTTTCGGTCTCCTCACAGTCTACGTGATTTGACGAATTCCTTGTCTCGGTCCTCGAAAGCATTCGCACCCAGCGTATAAATCTCGAATCTGCTTGCTAGTTGCTTAGAAAAACTCTCTTTTGCAGTTTATGAAGAGCAAACGTTCGGCTAGAATGTCGTTCTCGGAATTGTCTTGGTCACGCGTCATCCCAAGCCGGGCCTTCCTCTTCAAGCTGTATTCGTGGCAGCATTCGCTTTCTACAGCGCTGCTCCCGCTGAGGCTCAGGACCCTGCGGCTGGCTCCAAGCAGGCCGCGGAAGCGTATCGCGCCGGAGTTGACGAGCTATCGCGCAATGATCTCCAGGAGGCTCTTAAGAATTTCCAGCAAGTGGTTCGACTGACGCCGGGCGCGGAACCGGGACACCTTATGGCGGGCTTCGTTCTGGCGCGGTTGGGCCGCACAAAGGAAGCCATCGTTGAGTTGGAAAAGGCGCTGGCCCTCAATCCTAACGATACTGACGCTCGCACGAATCTAGCGCTTGCTTACGAGCAAACCGGAGCGCCTGCGAAAGCTATTCCGCACTTTTCCAAACTCGATGAAACCGCGCGGTCTCAAGGACATAGCTTGCCCTCTGCTGTGATGGTCGCCTATGCGCGATCTCTCGCAGCGACAAAGCAGTGGAATGCTGCGACAATAAAGATGCAGGCCGCCATCGCCTCCGATCCGCAGAACGCTGAACTGCACGATGAGTTTGGCACGCTTTATGTGCAGCATCGCGATTGGACGGGGGCGCAGAAGGAGTTCGCGGAAGCAATACGGCTGAAACCTAGTTTTGCTCTTGCGCACCTGCATCTCGGGATTGCGCTGCGAGAGCTCGATCACGCGGCTGGACTGGCCGAACTTCAAGAAGCTTATCGACTAGCGCCCCAGAATGCCCTGATCGCAGTGGAATTGGCAAAGGCTTTGGCTCTTGGAGGCAAGGACGATGAGGCCATCCCCATCCTGCAACACGCTTTGGAACTCGCCCCGAACTCCACGGACGCGGCCTACCAATTAGCCCTGGCGTATCAACGTTCGGGCCGGGTGCAGGATGCTGTTTCGCTGCTGAAAAAGGTGGTCGCCGCCGAGCCGAAAAATGCGGCTGCCCTGACGAATCTGGGATTGGCTCTTTGCCAGGCGCAACATGCAAAGGATGCAGTTCCCTTTCTGCAAAGAGCAGTGTCATTGGCTCCCGGCAACATTACCGCGCGCCAGGATCTCGCAGCTGCTTATGTGTCACTCGGTCAGTTCGATGACGCGATCACAGCGCTGCGCGCCGCCCTGAAACTTTCTCCAAACGATGCGCGGCTCCACTACGATCTTGGCGTCGCTTTCAAAATGCAGGACGACGCCCCTTCCGCAATTCCCGAGTTGCAGGCCGCGGAGAAGCTCGATCCGTCAGCGCCAGAAGCTCCTTTCACGCTTGGAATGATCTACACGCAGACCAGCCGCAACGAAGAAGCCGCCCAGGAGCTGAGTGCTTCGTTAAAGTTGCGGCCGGAAAACGGCGAGGGTTGGGCGACGCTCGGGACTGTCTACAGCGCGCTGGGCAAACTGGCGGAAGCTGCTTCGGCATTGCGCGAGGCGATCCGGCAGCTTCCTGATCAGGCCGACCCACACCTGACACTCGCCACCGTTTTAACCAATGAAAACGAGATGGCCGAGGCCGCTGCAGAGCGCAAAATCGCCGCCAACTTGATGCGCGCTCACATGAACCTGCAACGCGCCGAGGTTGCTACCCACGCTGGACAGTCTCTTTTGAAGAATGGTAGCCTTCCAGACGCCATCGTACAGTTCAAAGATGCTCTTACTTATGACCCGAATTACGTCGAAGCGCATCTCGGGTTAGCTGACGCATTGGAGCGCCAGGGGAATAGGATGGATGCCGCAGCGGAGCGGCAAAAGGCGAACGATTTGAAAAAATCGGCCAATCCGCAGTGAGGGAAGTCGCGGAGCGAGGGATGCGCTGCGACGAGGAGACTTCCGGAATCAATCATGAGGCCGGAAAGTCATTCACGGCATTGAAGTTCCGCCCGCTCTGGGAAGAGCTTATGAGGGATGCACGAAGACGGACATTTTTTCTGATTTTCCTGGCGGGCCTCGCGGTCATTGGATTGAGAACTACTCGCGGGGCTCAGGATCCCGGCGCGCAGGTCTCTCCGGGACAAAAGGCGTATAACGACCCGGTAGGCCAGACGTACGACTACGCGTTTGGGAAAGACAGTATTTCGCTTCCCGGAAATGCCGCGGTTGAGGGCGGCGGATTTCTGAAGCCAGATGCGTTTCCAGACGCCGAATATTGCGGTCACTGCCATGAAGAGGCCTACCACCAGTGGCGCCAGTCTTTGCATTCCAACGCCTTTCGCACTCCATTTTACCGAACCAGCGTAAACATTCTGATTCGCACCCGCGGCGTTGAGTTTTCGCGCCACTGCGACAGTTGTCACAACCCCGTCGGCGTTCTGACGGGCGCACTCACAAAGGGCTCTACCGCAGATCGCTCTTTCGACCGCGACGGCCTTACCTGCATGACCTGCCATTCGATTCAAAAGGTTCAATCCACGCTGGGCAACGGCAGCTATGTGATGGGCGTCCCCTCGGTTATGGTCGACGAACAGGGGAATCGCATACCCGGCAAAGTTCCGTACGGCGACATCCTCGAGCATCCTGAGCGGCACGCCAAAGCCGTGATGCGCGATCTTCTTCATCAACCGGAATTCTGCTCCGCCTGCCACAAAGCAAATCTTCCTCCCCAGTTGAACGCTTACAAGTGGATTCGCGCGTTCACCGCATTCGACGAGTGGCAGAACTCGAAGTTTTCGCAACGCAATCCACTTACGTTCTATACCGCCGATTTCGTTCCCTGCCAGGGCTGCCATATGCCCCGCAAGCCGAACGAGCTGCCCGATTATGGAGCCAAGAACGGCACGCTCGTCTCCCACCGCTGGCTCGCGGGCAACACGGCCGTTCCCTTCTACTATGGCTTCGACGAG
>DASXMM010000233.1:0-5390 GCA_036495665.1 Candidatus Acidiferrum sp.
CCCGCCGCCTTCGCATGCTCCCCAAAATAGTCATACCCAAACACCGCCAGCGGCCCGCGCGGGTCCGATTTTCTCCGAAACTTCAACAGGCTTTCGGCCGTGCCAGGCACCGTGTCACCACCGAAATCGCCATAAAGCGCCTGATACAATGCCCTAAACTGTGCATCCTCAGATGGTCTTTCGAGACGAGGTATGAATGCGTAGTGGTCGTACGAATTCAGAACGCCCATCTCGTAGGCACCAAAAGCAAGCATCGTGCGAGCGCATTCCCCTTCGTTCAGCGATTGGCACCGATGAATTTGCGCCCGTGTACGCAAGGTTCGGCCTTCTGCGAGCATAGAGACTGGTGGAAGATATCGCGTAACAACCTGTTCTTGCTTTGTCGACCCAGCCAAAAAATACCCGCAGGCCGCCCCAATAAACGCCGCTCTCTTCAATTTCGTCGTATCAATATTCGCCGCCGTATCAAAATTCGTATGAATGTACCGGTCCGGCCAATCATTCATATAAATCGCCGGTATCCCAAACGACGAATCCTGATACACATCGTGGTCGCTCCCCATCGTGTACGCCGTATACTCCGCCTGCAGCGGCTCCTTACCGCCGGCGCCACCATCGGATACTCCGCCCGCAAACCCGCCGCATACCGATACGACTGGTCGTTCAGCCAATCCGCAAACGCCCAAGCCACATCATGCACAAACGAAGGCAAACTCATCGGCCCACGTGTCACGTGGAACACCGCCTTCGTCACCGGCCCGCCCCCAACCATGTCCATGTGAATCACGGCTTTGATCCGTTTTGCAAATTCGGGCTTCCCGTTCAGTAGCGCCAGTGTCCCCTCAATCTCCGGCGGCCAGATAAACCGTATCGTCCGCGCCGGCCGCGCCGACTTCCCCTCGCTGATCAATTTATTCAACGTCCGCGCCACCTCCAAAATCGTCACGCATCCGCTGGCATTGTCATTCGCTCCCGGCCTCTGATGATCCAGGTGACATGAAAACGCAATCTCCTCCTCCTTCAATTTCGGATCCGCCCCAGGAATCGTCGCCGTCACCACCTCATAATTCCCCGCATGCTGCCCCGCCTTCACCACCGCATGCAGCGTAATCTTCTCCCCGCGCCCCAACCGCTCGCGCAACCCCCGCGCCGTCTTCAACGACACCATAAACGCAAACGTCTTGTGCTCCGAAAACGTCTCCAGATGCCCCCACCGAATCAAATTCTCATCCTCGCCCCACCAAGCGTTCTTCTGGTTCTGCGCATAACTCACCATCCCCGCCGCCCCAAATTTCCCGACCGCCAATTCCTGCGCCGCCCCCGGTGAAGCACTAACCAAAACAATCTTCCCTTTGACATCTTTCCCCGCGTAATCCTTCTCGCTAGTCCCCATCCCCACGTCGACCAACTCCGCCGTCACGTCCGCGGACTCGCTATCCTCCGCCAACACCACCGGCTCCGCCGCATAACTCGCAATCTTCTCTTCGTTCCCAATGAAAGTTTCGCAATTGTGACGAATCTGCTCTGCAATTTTCCGCGATTCCTCCTCGGAGTTGGCCTGCACCTTCACCTTCGCGCAGTCGCCAACCGGGACCGGCACCTCCCACAGCTCCCCCACCTCCGCATCCCACCCCGGCCGCGACCTCTGCGTCCCATAGAAAATCTTCCCGTCCGCCGGAAACTCCAAAATCGCTACATCGCTCAACCCATAACTCCGCGCCCGCTCCGCCACCAACTCCGCCGCCGAATGAAACCCCCGCGACCCCCTCTGCCTATGAAATGTCGCAATCACCTCCAAATTCCTCTTCGCCGTCTCCCCGCTCAACTCATTCGCCAAAGCCGCCACGTCCTTCTCCGCCAAAAGCGGCGGCTTCTGTCCCCACGCCGCCCCAGCGCACAATCCGCCGGCGAACATCGCCAACACCAATCCAAATCTCATCGCAGCCTCCGCCCAGTTCCAAAAATCTCTTTCGACTCGTTCCAACTCGCCCAAGCGCAGCACAGCATAGGTCCAAACGCCAGGAACTCACAACGCCCGTCACTTTTCATCGCATCTCCGCCTCCCTCTCGCGCGCCACGTAGTAACCAATCGTTCACCAAATTTTTACCGCAGCGTCTTACGCATTCCGGTCTAGTAAAGCAGCACGGGTGTCGGCACTTGGCAAGCCTTCCGGAGGCAAAGCAACGCAAACTCCGTCTCCGCAACCGGAACCAAGGTCAATCCGCTAACACCGCTACGAACACAAATCAAACCGCCCAGGCGGTCAAATCCAAGGGAGTACCGATGAACCGATCGACCAGAACTATCCGAGCGCTCCTGTTTCTGCCTCTTGCGCTCCTGCTGTTCGCACCAAAACCTGCTCTAGCCGACGGTGACGTGCACAAAGTCAAGCACGTCATCGTCATCATGCAAGAAAACCACTCCTTCGATAATTATTTCGGCGCCTTAGCCTACGCCCCCGGCAGCCCCTACCACCACGGACTCGGCGGCTGCCGCAAAGACGACCACGACTGCGTCGACGGCCTCACCTGCAAAACCGACGCATCCGGCAACATCACCTGCTTCAACTCCAACCCCGATGACGACGGCAGCACCGTCTTCTCCTTCCACGACAATCGCCGCTGCGCCGGCCCCGACCTCGATCACTCCTGGTTTCAGACCCACGAAGAGGTCAACTTCCTCCAGCCCATGGACACCCTCCACAATCCCCAAAGCGATGGCTTCGTCCGCGTGAACGACATCACCGAGCAGCACGATAACGGCGTCGAAACCCCCACCGACGATCAAACCATGGGCTTCTACACCCAGTCCGACATCCCCTTCTATTACGATCTCGCGCAAAAATTCGCCGTCAATGACCGCTACTTCGCCGCCGTCCTCGGCCCCACCTTCCCCAACCGCTCCTACCTGATGGCCGCCACCTCCTTCGGCCACCTCACCACCAGCGATACATTCCCCCCTCCAGGCGGCTATAAGCCCATCACCGGAACCATCTTCGATCTTCTCGACAAAAACAACATCACTTGGGCTGACTATTTTCAAGACGCCCCGCAAGGCGGCAGCTTCCGCCAATTCGGCGGCCCAACCACCGATGCGCACTTTCTCCCGCTAACCGTCTTCCTGGCTCAGGCCGCAGGAGCGCCAGGCGCGCCTCCGCTCGCAGAAGTCGTCTTCATCGACCCCAACTTCGGCCTTGCAGGCCGCAAGTTTGAAAACGATGAGCATCCTCCCACCGACATTCAGCGCGGCGAAGCGTACGTCTCCCAGGTCCTCAACACCATTCGCAGCGGTCCCTACTGGCAGGACTCCGTCATTTTCTTCACCTACGACGAACACGGCGGCTACTACGACCACGTAGCCTCGCCGCGCGCCGCTCAGGGCCACCAACGAACCCCCGACGGCATTTCGCCGGGACAATGCGCCGACCTTTCCAACGTTCCCGCTAGCCTCCAACCAGGCGGCGGCGCCGAATGCGCGCAAAACCCCCTAAGCAAAACCGATACGACGGTCAATGACGCCATCGAACTTTGTCCCGACCTCGCCGCCAATCCCACCGGCCCCTACCCGGAAAATTGCCCGTCCTTCGACCAACTCGGCCTGCGCGTTCCGTTCCTGGCCATCTCGGCCTTTTCCAAGCCGCACTATGTCTCGCACACCACCGGCAGCCACACCTCGATCCTGGCCTTCATCGAAAACCGCTTCATGAGTCTCAGCCAGGACCCGGATAATGACGGCGACCACGACGGCGACGACCACGACGCCCACCCAGTCCACCAACACCTGACCAGGCGCGATCAACACGCCAACACCCTCGAAGACATGTTCGACTTCGACCGCGCCCCCTCCCTAAACACCACACTAACCCAAGCAGCCCCGCCAGCTGTGGACTGCACCCCCAACTAAACGCTACGCCGCCGCAACCAAAGGTTGCGTCACCACGAAACAAACGCGCATCGCCACAAACCAAAGGACGCGGCCAGGTGCGAAAACGCACCCAGCCGCGCCTTTTCCTTCGCCCATCCACCGACGAGGACGGCCGCGTCCTCCTCTTAATTGTAGGGGCCGCCTTCCGAGGCGGGCCCCAGGCCTTCAAGACCCAATCTCAAATGCCATTTACAGTTGGCATTACCCATGATAGAATGGGGGCCATGGCTACCAAAGTCTCCGTCGACAAGGCTGGCCGCGTTGTCCTGCCCAAAACTCTGCGCGACAAGCTCCAGCTCCATCCCGGCGACGACCTTGTTATCGAAGCCGATGAGCACGTGATCACCCTGCGTCCCATTCGCCCGCAAGCTCCTTTACGAAAAAAACGCGGAATCTGGGTCTATAACGGCGAACCTTCGGATGACTCTATCGTCGATCTCATTGACCGCGTGCGCGAGGCTCGCATTCGGGAGCTCGCCGGTTGAAGGAATTTCTGGACACCAGCGTGCTCGTTGCCGCCTTCCGGGAAGATCACCCGCATCACGAGCCCAGCTTTCGGCTGTTTGAAAACACGAATAAGACCCGGTCTTGTTGCGCTCTCCATAGCTTGGCGGAATTCTACGCCACAATGACCGCTCTACCAGTGAAGCCGGCCATTCCGCCGGAACAAGCCCTGCTTTTCATCGGGGAAATTCGGGACCGCCTTACCTCTGTCTTCCTTGACGCAGACGAATATCACGATGAGATCGTACGCGCCGCGGGGCAAGGAGTCGCCCGGGGTCGCATCTATGACGCTCTGATCCTTCGCTGCGCCGCCAAGTCAAAAGCACAAGTCATTTATACGTGGAACCTCAGACACTTCCACTCCATCGCTCCCCACCTCGCTCCCCTCATACAAACCCCGTAGGCAATGAGCCGAACGGCCACTTTCGGAATTATTGGTGGTTACGGCGAAACTGGAACCGCCGTCCTCTTAGCGGGTTAACTCAGCAAGGACCAATAGTAGGTAGATCACCGTGGCACAGACTTCAGTCTGTGCTCCGAACACCCTTCAAAAATTCAGCGCCATCTGCCCATCCACAATATTGCGGCATTTCTCGGTCAAGCATCCATCTCGCAATTCTTCCCGTTCTTACGACTCAACGTGCCCGAACACTCCATGCCGTTTGCATTTTTCACAGATTTCCACAGCCGTATCAAACTACTAACCTGCCCGCCAACTCCTTCTAATCGTTCGACTTCCGTTCACTCCATTCGAACCAGCGCTCGCTGTTCGAATGACCTAGTCGGTAAACAAAATAATTATTGACAAGTGGTAACTGGCCCTGGTACCATTTCGTATGACTTCGGTACCCCATTTCCGGTTCGATCCCCATCGTCACTCCGTTATTTCCCTGTTTCTTTTATTTCTCTCCCAGAGGCTTCCATGACCGCAAAACGCTCCGGCTCCACAACGCATAATTCT
>DASXMM010000234.1:0-3961 GCA_036495665.1 Candidatus Acidiferrum sp.
GGGCAACTTTTGCGGGATCGCAAGCGAGCTGTGTCCGCAATGCTTGCGTTTCTTGTGACTGGCCCGGTCGGAGTGATTTTCTACAACTTGCTACCAGCGCTGGGGCCGATTCACATTTTTCTAGGACGGTTTCCGTGGAACCCGATCCCTTCCGAACAAGCGACGCGTCTTTTGCTAGAGCCCATCGCTGTGGCTGGTTTGCGGAATTGCATGCCATCGCTGCACATGAGCTGGGTTTTGCTGGCGTGGTGGTATTCGCGAGGACTGTCGGTTTGGGAACGCGGGATCGCGATGGTGTTTATGGTGTTCACGATTTTCGCGACGATGGGTACCGGCGAGCACTACTTCATCGATTTGATCGTGGCGTTTCCGTTCGTTGTTTTCTTGCAGGGGTTGTGCGCGATTGGCTTGCGATGGAATGACAAGGCGCGCGTGATCGCTGTTGTGTATGGGTTGTTGCTGACGCTTGCGTGGATCGCAATGCTGCGCTTTGCGGTGAAAGTGTTTTGGATTTCGCCAATGTTGCCGTGGACGTGCTGCGTGCTGACGGTGGCCTCCGCGATTTTCGTGCAAAGCAGGCTGGAAGCAGCTACGGAAAACCACAAGATTCAAGAGCAGGCTCCGGTAAACGGCGTTGCGGTCGCAGTTTCCTGAAGATTGGCGCGCACAGAGACTTTCCATTCCTTTGAGTTCTTCGAGTTACTTGAGCCACTTTGGCTGCGAGTTTGAACGCAGCCAACATGTGGATGCGCGTCGCTGCGGTCTCCAGGCGCGCTATACTGCGTTGGGGAGAACGAAAATGAACTTGGCGAGACCGGAGAGCGGGGAGTACGCGGCCTATTACGAGAAGTATATTGCGCTGGTCGCCGGAAGTGACGTGACGAGCGCGCTGGAGGCGCAGCGCGTGCAGACGATGCAACTTTTTGCGGGGCGCAGCGAACGCGACGGCAATTTTCGCTACGCGCCGGATAAGTGGACGGTGAAGGATGTGGTTGGCCACATCAGCGATTCCGAGCGAATTTTCGCGTACCGGGCGCTGCGGATCGCGCGCGCGGACCAAACGCCGATGCCCGGATTCGAACAGGACGATTATGTGCGCAGCGGCGGATTCAATGAACGGAAACTGGCGAGTCTGGTGGAGGAATTCGCGGATGTGCGAAGCGCGACTTTGGCGTTGTTCCGTTCGCTCGGCAAAGAGGCGTGGCTGCGGCGCGGTACGGCCAATAAGAATGAGGTGAGCGTGCGGGCGCTCGCTTTTATCACTGCGGGGCACGAACTGCATCACCGGCAGATTCTCGAGGAGCGATACTTTTCGGCTATTCCGCGCGCCTGAAGCGGGCCGATCGCGAGCGTGCGCCGCGGCGCGGCTTTAGAAGAAAATAGATCAGGATGGCCGCCAGGGTAATGCTGAAAGCCGCCGCGAGAATTGCAGCGGCTTGGGCAGCCAGCGGATGTTCGAACGCATCTTCGAGTATGTAGAATCCGAAGATGAGGAAGAGCAACGCCAGGAAACCGGCCAAACTTCCGAAGGTTCGGGCCAGGCCTCCGCGAATGACCAAGGGCTTGACGTCGTTTGTCACAATACGGACGAGGGTTTCTGCGCGCATAGCTCATCCCTTGCGGGAGCCTCCTTGCGCAGCGATGGGATCGTCCACGCGCAGAAATTCCAGATAAGTAAGAGCCGGCGGGACGTATTTCTTTTTCATGGGCGCGCCGCAGACGCAACGCGGGTTGCTTCCTTCCAGTTCGCTATCGGATTGGACTAATATTTCGCAGCGGCAGAACAAGTTAGTGCAGTGCCAGAGTTCCCCTTTTTTCATGATCATGGTGCCCGAACCTCCCTTTCAAGCTTGCTGGGATGGCCGAGAAGGCGGCAAGGCCTGGGCTCACAGTAAGTGGAGCTAAACTATATAGATGGGTAATTAAAGTCAAGAGAAAGATTCTGAAACACTTATCAGTACGCTTGCGATAACATTGAACCGCGCGTCTGCGCGCCTAGCTGTAGGCGAGCGGGCGCATTTCTTGCTTTTGTGCTTTGCCGCTCGAAGAGGGAAACCCAATCTGATGCCTCTGGGGTGCAGAACCGTGCAAGCTTTTGCCACGCCATAATTCTCAAAGGCGGAAGGCGGACTACCGCACTTCACATGGCTTTTTCGGGTCAAGTTGCGGGGGCCGTGGGCGGCTGCTAAAATTGTCGATTTGCGGGGCAGCCGGCGTTCGACGCTGAGGCTACCCGCTATTTGCCGGCTGGGTATTCCACGGATTTTGTGGGCCTGACCAGTTCTGGATCTGCGGAAATGGAGACTACGAGTGGCAAAGTATGACGTGGCGATTATTGGGAGCGGTCCGGGCGGGTATGTGGCGGCGATCCGGGCGGGCGAGCTGGGACTGAAGACCATCGTCGTGGAGAAAGACCCGTTTCTTGGCGGGACTTGCCTCCATGTCGGATGTATACCGACGAAGGTTTTGCTGCATCACGCCGATGTGTACGATCACTTCAAGAATGGCGCGGAGCTGGGATTTGAGGTCAGCGGGCTGAAGATCAATTGGGCAAACATTCTGGCGCGCAAAGACAAGATTGTGAAGAAGCATGCCAAGGGGATTGAGTTTCTTTTCAAGAAGAACAAAGTGGAATGGATGCAGGGTTGGGGGCGCTACGCCGGGCCGGGGCGCGTCAGTGTGGACAACAACGGGAAGAAGAGCGAGATCGAAGCGGCGAATGTTTTGCTGGTGAGCGGCTCCGAGGCGCGCGCGCTGCCGGGGATTGAGCCGGACCACAAGACGATTTTGACGAACCGGTCGATTTTGGAATTGCCGGACATTCCGAAGACGTTGATCGTGGTGGGGGCGGGTGCGGTCGGCGTGGAGTTTGCGTCGATTTACAACTCGTTTGGGACGCAGGTGACGATTTTGGAGGCGTTACCTCGGGTTGTACCGGTGGAAGATGAAGATGTTTCTGCGGAGCTGGACAAGGAATTCAAGAAGAAGGGCATCCAGATTTTTACGAGCAGCAAGGTGGATTCGGTGAAGAAGGACGCCAAGGGCGTGACGGTTTCGTTCAAGGACAAGGACGGGAAGGCGCAGACGTTGCAGGCAGAAAAGTTGTTGCTGGCGGTGGGCCGGAAGCCGATGACGGAAAATTGCGGGTTGGAGAAGTCGAAAGCGAAGCTGGAGCGCGGGTTTGTGCTGACTGGGCCATACGGCGAGACGGATGAGAAGGGTTTGTACGCGATTGGAGACATTGTGGCGGGGATGCCGCAGCTGGCGCACGCCGCGATGATGGAGGGGATTGTGGCGGTGACGCATATCGCCGGCAAGAAGACGCATCCGATTTTGAAGACGCGGATTCCGAATGCGACGTATTGCGAGCCGCAGATTGGGTCGATTGGATTGACGGAGAAGCAGGCGCGCGAAGCGGGGTATGCGGTGAAGACGGGGAAGTTTCCGTTTGTGGGGAACAGCAAGGCCACGATTTTGGGGAATCACGGCGGGTTCATTAAAGTGGTTTCGGACGAGAGGTTTGGTGAGGTTTTGGGGATTCACATTATCGGCCCGCTCGCAACGGAGATTTTGGCGGAGGCGGCGGCCACGTTGAACCTTGAAGGGACCATCGACGACATGATGAATATGATTCACGCGCATCCTACGGTTTGGGAAGGCATGGGGGATGCGTTTGCGTCGGTGAGAGGATTGCAGATTAACGTTTGAGGCGTGCCGAATAGGGGCGCAGCATGCTGCGCTCCGATAGAGGGAATCGAGCCGTGGTGAAACGCTGTTTGATGATCGACTTGGGACTGATTGGATACGCGGAAGCCTATGCATTGCAGAAGCGCGTAGTGGCGGCGCGCAAGGCGGATGCGATCGGGGATGTGCTTTTGCTCTGCGAGCATTTTCCGGTGATTACGCAGGGGCGGAACGGGAAGCGCGAACACCTTTTGGTATCGGAGAGTGGGCTGCGGCA
>DASXMM010000235.1:0-8112 GCA_036495665.1 Candidatus Acidiferrum sp.
CGGGCGACCATCGCGAAGGTAATTTTCATCAGCTGGGGGTAGATATCGACGGGGCCGCCACGGATCTGTCTTTCGAAATCCCGCAGCGACTCGGCAAGGGAATCCTGCATGATGGAGGACAGCGCATCGAGTTGCTTTCGATCGAAGCCCTTCTGGATGAGACGCCGCTGCGTGCGCCAGGCTTCTCCGTGGGTCGTAAGAAGGCCTTTCCCCAGGAAGTGGCCCATGCGCTTTACTTGAATTTCTGATTTTTGGTAGTTCTCCGCGTTCGTCTTCAGGACGTGCTGAATGACAGCGGGATCGATCGTAACGATCGCCTCCTTGAGACCACCCAAATAGAACCGGAATGTGTCGCCGAAGATTTCGTTGTACCGGGACAAAACCTGCACGGGATTGCGGGCCATGGCACGAGAATCCGCAAAGCAGCGCAATCGGGAAACAGCGGGGACAGCCGCAGCTGAGGTCATATCCAGCCATCCGAATGCTTGTCTTGAGCCGAAGATAATTCCATGTCAATGGCAGGAAGTGGTCGAGGGGCCATAGGTAAAGATAAAACGCTCAGAATCAGTTTTCGTTCCCCAGTTGCTTCAAGAGTATCAGATGATGCCGGATTGCCCGGGTCATGGTGGAGTGCTGCCGATAGGGAACCCCAAACTCTCCAGCGGTCTCCTTCACAATTCTGGTAAGCGGAGCGTAGTGGGTATGGCACACGAAAGGGCACAAATGGTGGACGATGTGATGGTTGAGCCCGCCCACGAGCCAACCGACAAGCGGGTTTTCCGTCGCGTAGTCGGCCGTTGTCGCGAAGATGTGATACACGCCGTTGTCAAACTCACTACGGTCCGTGGGAAAGTAGCTGCTATCGACGGTGTGCGTGGTCTGGAATACCAGCGTCACGGATAAACCGACGATCACATGGACGAGGAGGAACGCCCCTGCGACTAGCAGAGGCGATTTCCCCAGCACCATCACCGGCAAGACCAGCATGTAAGTAAGGTAGAAAGCCTTGCCGGCAAAGAGAATGGCGTATTCACGCAGAGAATGTTTAGTGCGTTTGAGATAATCGTGGGACGGCAAGAAAAAGCTCGCGAAGTCCCTGAAGAAGACATAGTCGATTGAGAACAGCGCGTAAATGAACAGCGCATAGATGTGCTGAAACCGATGCCACGGCGCCCAGGATTCGTGGGGGGTAAAGCGAAAGATGCCGCGTCCCGAAAGCGCATCGTCTTCGCCGTGGAGATTGATGCAGGAGTGATGGCCCCGGTGATGGAGGATACGCCACATGTACGAGCTGATTCCGCACAAATCGAAGACATAGTTCAGGGTTTTGTTGATGAGGGGTCGGGACGAGATGGCGTTGTGATTGCTGTCATGCGCGATGTTCAGCAAAAGGAATGTCTGCGCGAGGCCGCCTAAAAGGTAGAGGGCAACAAACCTCCATGAACCGGGCCTCAGGGCATACAGAGCGATCCACGCGCCCGCGAGGACTGCCAGACCCACAGCGATCTTGACCCACATCGTGCGGTCCGCTTTGGGAGTAATCTTCTCGTCGGCAAAAAACTTATTCAGGCGGCCGCGTAAGACTTTCGGAAAGGAAGCTGCACCGGCTGGTTCGCTAATCGGCGACGCTGCGGCTTCCGAGGGCACGAGATCCGCCATCTCCGGCTCTTGCGCGATCACCGCTTCGGGTTCGAACGTCACCGGCGCCTCCGCGATCATGGCAATTGGGCTCGACGCGTTCCATACGCCGCATCCGTGGCCTTGATCCGCAGCGAAATTGCTGCCGCGCCGCCAACAGCCTCAACGGATAATTTTAGTGCGAGCCCGTAAAGACAATCAAGAACATTCGGAACGGAACATTCGGAACGGACAATGCCCAGTGCGGCGCATGAATCATAGAAGCGAAGACACATGGCATTGTCCAAAATGCTTTGCTAACATAATATAACCACCGATGAATCGTAACGAACGGGGTCTCCTGCGTAGGACCATAGAAGGTCGGCGGAGCTCCGCAACCTCCCTCAGCGTCCCTGTGCGGCAAAAAGGAGAACATCCGTTCCCCAAAGCGTCGAGCTACGCTTATGCTGAGAGGAAATTACGCGTATATTCTCACAGTCGGCCTACATTTCAGGTCTGGACATTCAGACTCAATCGCGGTTCACCTCGCTTGCTGGGAATGGATGTTTCGTTTACTGACTTGCGTTGTATTCAACCTGGGAGGATCGCTGATTGATGACGGCGTCAACTTTAGGACACCTGGATAGGCTGGCAGATGAGCACCCGGACAAACTCCTTTATTCGTACCTTGATCTAAACGGCGATCCGATCGAAAGCTACACCTATGCGTCGTTTCTCCGCCGAGCGCAGGCGATCGCCGGACATTTGTGGAAAGACGGTCGTTTCGCGGCGGGCGACCGGGTCCTGCTTGCCTACCCGCCCGGGCTCGAAATGATCTGCGCATTCTTTGGATGCGTGCGCGCGGGATTGATTCCCGTGCCGGTCTATCCCCCCAGTTCGCGTGGCTTCCAGAGCGCCCTATACAAGATGGTCCACATCGCAAAAGATTGCCAGGCGGCTGGGGTCTTAACGAGCAGAAACTACCACGCATCCCTCAAGACGAATCTCGCCAGAAGTGGAGTCTCGGCGTCCGGCGTTGACGTAGATTACATTTCCAGTCTTCCGTGGATCGCCACGGAAGATTTCGTGGATACGATTTCGGACGTACCGGCTGCCGAGCCTTCGAAGATTCTGTTTCTCCAGTACACGTCGGGCTCGACGATGGAGCCCAAGGGCGTGACCGTGACGCACGAAAACATCCTCAATACCTGTCCGCTCGTGATCGACCATCCCGCGCCGGTCGTCGTTTCCTGGCTTCCGCAGTATCACGATATGGGACTGATCGGGTGCTACCTATATCCCGCACTGAAAGGTGGCACAACGTACGGGTTCGCTCCCATGGACTTCATTCAGCGGCCGATCCTGTGGTTCGATGCGATAACGACCTACCACGCTACCGCGACGGCTGCCCCCAATTTCGCCTACGACTATTGCCTGCGCACCGGGAGGCTTTCCAAGGAGAGCCTGGAGGCTTGTGATCTCAGCTCGCTTCGTGTATTGATGTGCGCCGCGGAACCCGTAAAGCCGGATACCTACACCCGGTTTCTAGAAGCGTTTCAGTCCTATGGACTCAAGTCCGAGAGTTTCTATGTCGCTTACGGGCTGGCCGAGAATACTCTGGCGGTCTCACTCGGGGGTCGCAACATCGTTTCCGTCAACAAGCGAGCCCTCGCGCTGGGGACGGCCCGCATGACTACTGAGGTCTCAGAAATCGGCGGGGCCACGCAGATTGTCAGTTGTGGAACTCCGCTCCCGGGTCTCGACGTTAAGATCGTGGATCCGGAAGGGCATTTCACTCTTAAGCCAGAGCGCACCGGCGAAATTTGGGTCGCCGGCAGCGGTAAGTGCCTGGGTTACTGGAATAATCGCGAATTGACGCTGAAGCAGTTTCGTGCGCGGCTTGTGGACGATACTCCCTATGACGACGGCTACCTTCGGACCGGCGACATAGGATTCTTCCACGACGGTGAACTCTACGTCTGCGGCCGTATCAAGGACATGATTATTCTTCGCGGGCAAAACTATTACCCGCACGACATTGAGAACGTCGTGGAGAAATCATCCAGTCTGATCCGGCACAATTGCGTCGTCGCGTTCCAGATTCAGGAAGACCGCGAACCCGCGCTGGCAATCGTCGCCGAAGTCAAAAATCCTAGGGCGCTTCCCGAAGCGCGAAAGATTGCCGCCGCGGTCCGGAATTATCTCAATGTGGAAGTGGCCGTGATTTCCCTCATCGCGCCTCGTGCGATCCCGAGAACGAGTTCGGGGAAGATCATGCGCCATGAGACCAAGCAGATGTGGCTACAAGATCAGTTCAGCGTTCTATCCGCCTTCTCGCGTGAGAAGGACGCCGGTAACTCCCCGTCCGATTCCGACATGCAGTCCTCGTTCGCCGAACTGAAAGCCAAGTACAACCTAACCGGTCTGGAATCGTACAACCTCATCGAAGCCGGCCTGGATTCCCTGGACCTTGTTGTGTTCATGCATGAGCTCAAGGAACTCCTGAAAGATAAAGGCTCCGAGGTGCTGGCGAGGCAGGTAGATATTGGTGTCATTCAGCGTGTCAGCGTAGCCGAGCTGTTTCGACTGGCCGAACTGCTGGAGCGCGCTCCCGAAGAGGCCCTGGTTCATATGCGGCATTCCCTTGCGGCTTTCCGTGAAGAGCAGTGCGCCGCTGAGAAGCAGATGATGAGCAACGACAGGAAGCTCGTCTTCGAGCCTCCCGTGCCTTCGCCCATGCCGGAGATACCAATACTGAATCAGGTGCTGCTCACGGGCGGGACCGGCTTCATAGGGCCATTCCTCATGAAAAGCTTGCTGGAACAGACACGGGCGAAGATCTATGTTCTCGTCAGGTGTTCCGACGAAAAGCAAGGCGGGCAGAGACTGAGAGCCGCAATAGAGTCAATGGGACCCTGCGAGGCAGGTCTGATGGAGATGTTCGAAGCTCGCGTGATTCCCGTCTGCGGCGATCTAGGGCAGCCAAATCTGGGCCTGACGCAGGACTTATGGGATTTCCTCGCGAATGAAATTGACGCGGTGTTCCACAACGGTGCCACCGTGAACTACCTGCTCAACTACGACCTGATGCGTGACGCGAACGTGCTGGGAACCAATGAGGTCGTAAGATTGGCATTCGAGGGCAGGCCCAAAGAGTTCAATTATGTCTCGACTACGTTCGTGTTTGGCTGGGCGGTCAAATCAGTCCTGAATGAGACCGACCTGAACGAGAGTATGGAGCTGCTCGATTTCGGGTATAGCCAATCGAAATGGGTGGCGGAACAGGTGGTTGTCGACGCGCGCAGCCGGGGACTTTCCGCGCGGATTTTCCGGCCTGCTCTCGTGAGTCCCTCCGTCACGGGCGGAGGTAACAACTTCGATATCGCGATTCGCTTGGTTGCCTTCATGGTGAATCACGGCATTGGCGTCGATACCCTCAACCAGGTCAGCTTTGTTCCAGCAGACATTGTGGCGAACAACATCGTTGCGATCTCGACCACTCCCGGTACAGCGAATAAGACTTACCACGTCACGCGGGACGATTATTCGAACATGATGGATATTACCGCGCTTATTAGCAAAGCGACTGGCCGGAAATTCGAAACATACAGCCTTCCCGACTTCGTTCCGGAGTTGATCCGGAGATGCCGGAAGGAAGATCTTCTCTTCCCGCTGCTGGATTTTTTGGTGGGCTCTGTCGACAACATCTCCGCGATGGAGTTCAAACGTTATGACAGCTCTTCTTACCAAATGGCCCGCGATGCTTCCGTGTGGGGCAAAGCGGATCCGTCTCTGGAAGACACGGTCAACGGCATTCTGAAATTCATGTATCGCAAGGGAATCATTTCGGCTGCGGCTCGTGAGGTCAACGCGGTGTCACCGAGCGATCGGCTTCTGGACTGCACAGATGCATTATCTACTGCTTCTTAAACAAGAGCTTCTCCGTTACCCGCTGGCCCGCTTCCAACGTGCCTGTGGTGGATAGTGTCATCTGCTGCCCATCCGCGGAAACCACCCACCTATCCTTTTGAGTGACTTGATCGTCCCTCCGGTAACTCGCATCCACCGTGTGAGGGTCGACGAGTTCAAGCGTCACGGTATCGTTGCGCGAGTTCTTTAGATCGTATTGCTTTCCGTCAATATGGGCGGTATAGCTGAAGTCGCCCAGAAAACGGATCCCGCCGCTTCCGTCCGTCTCGATTTTGAGCACCAAACCTTGCCGCAAACGGGTCTTGCTGAGATCCTGCGTCCATTCGCCTGCGAAGAGGTCACTGGCGACCCTCGCACCTCCGCTTCGAGTCCACACGGTGATCTGATCGGCTTGGCCCCCGGTCGCAGTCGTGATCGTTAGCTCATTCCCATCATTCGAAAGTTTTTCGCGAACCGTCGCCACAACGGCTCCATCCTTTTCCTCCTTGACCTCCGCCTGCCTCTTATTGATCCTGCGCAGCTCAATTTGATTGAACGCGAGATTGCCTGGTGCGGGCGATTCACGTCCGTTCCTGTTCGCAGTGAAATCGAAATGGGTTTCGCCCGACATGACTACATGCACCCCGTCATGCAGAAGCGTAATGGAGAGCCGGTTCGGAGGGTCCAGCCTAGACTGCGCAGAGATGAGCGTCCACGAGCCGATACGGGGGTCTGCGGCGCCAAGTTGAAGGGCGGCGAGCAGGCTGAGCAACGCGAGTTTGAGCAATGGTTCTCCTCAACCGATGGATGTTTCAACCAATTTTCACAAATTCAGATGGCCCCGTAAACTGTAGGGTTATCCGTTGCCACAATACAAAAGCGGTCCGCTCCGGGAAGTCCGAACGGAGCCTACGAATGAGAGTTGACCAGCCTGGATTCGGTCGAGTCGCGCCAGGCGGCTGTGGAGGAGCCGGTGGAACACGGGAGGTGGATATCCTTCTTGCGAACGATTTTGCGTGAGATCATGAATGTCATGCGCCATTTCTGGCTAGCCGGAGTAGTCCTTGCCGCCGTCCTTGCGCTTCTCCCATTTTCTTTTCACGCCGAGCGTCATCTGGAGACTGCAACCCGTGTCGAAGGGAGCCAAGCTGAAACCGTCCGGCAGGAGCTGGCCGGTCGTTTTCGGTCACCGTTTGTTGACCGCGTGGTCCTGGTGATCCAGGGACTCCCACGTGCGGATTCAGAGGAGGGCGGGCAAGCGTTAGAAACCATCGTGGCAGGACTGAGAGATCAACCCGGCGTTTCGGGAGTGGTTTCCTATCTCGAGTTGCGCGATCCGATTTTTCTAGGCCGGACAGGGGGATCGTTTGTTCTCGTGGGACTCACGTCGGCCGGTGGTTCCGTGGAGTCCCTTGTTCCGCAGCTTCACCAGCTGGCCAGTTCGCTTGAAAATCAATTGCGGGGCCGTTATCCGGCGGTGAAGCTCGAACTCACAGGCGAGATTCCGCTGAATTTCGATATTCGAGAAGCGAGCGCCGCCGACGTGCATCGCGGCGAAAGCCTGGTAATCCCCGCGACGCTCGCACTTTTGCTGGTGGCTTTTGGAAGCCTGATCGCCGCCCTCATTCCATTGGCGGTTAGCCAGCTTGCCATCGCGACCACTCTAGCGATTACGGGATTCCTGGCCCAGCGCTGGCACTTGTCCATTCTGGTTCAGAATTTGGCTACCATGCTTGGCCTGGGCCTGGGAATCGACTACGCGCTCCTCATGGTCAGCCGCTTCCGGGAGGCGATTTCGGCTGGGCACGACGGACCCGCTGCTTCGGTCATCGCGGCACGTCAGGCAGGTCGCACGCTCTTGATTTCAGCCTCAACGGTAGCCATCGGATTTCTAGCCCTCTTGACGGTTCCGATCAGCGAAATCCGTTCCATTGGTGTCGCGGGATTCCTGGTGACGGGAATGAGTGTGTTGCTTACAAATACCCTCGTTCCGGCAGCGCTGGTGTTGCTCGGCCCTCGGATTGATGTTGGCCGATTGCCCTTTACTCCAAAGTTGGATGCGCATCGGGCGGCACGTACGGGAGACCGCTGGCGGCAATGGGGAAAGATGATTGTTGCGCATCCATGGCTTGCCCTCTTTGTGGCCGGCACTCCTTTGCTTCTGCTCGCCTGGCAGGTCAGACGACTGGATACCAGTCTCCCCCGAGGGGATTGGCTTCCGCAGGCGGCGGAATCAGTCCATGCGCTCCACACCCTTGAACGGATGGATCGGGGCGGCGTTGTCGAATCGTTGCGCGTCATTGTCGAACTTCCAACGGATTCCATCGCGCAAACTGATGCCGGGTGGAATGTCCTGGATCGTCTCACCAAGCGCCTCGCGGGCGACCCTCGCTGTGATCGTGTGATTTCTATCACTTCGATTGCGGAGAGCAACCGTTCTTCCCTCCGTGACCTCTCGCGGGAGACGCGCCGAACGTTTCTGAGTAGTGACGGACGAGCGGCGCTGCTTGAGGTGTTACCTGCGGGTTCGGCCTCTCTGCGCGACCAGGTCAACTGGGTGCGGGAGCTCCGGAAGACCGGCGCGCC
>DASXMM010000236.1:0-7847 GCA_036495665.1 Candidatus Acidiferrum sp.
CAACGCAGCAATTGAGGAAAGTCGTTGATCGTGTTCACCACCACGTCGATGTCGCCGTCGTTGTCAAAATCGCCGAACGCCGCTCCTCGCGAAGCGACCGGTGTCATGATCCCTGTGCCGCCCTGCGTCGACACATCTTCAAAATGGCCGTTGCGCAAATTGCGGTACAAAATCTTCTGCTGCGCATATCCCGCCTCGGTGCGCAATTGCTCGACTTCGGGATACACGTGGCCGTTGCAAATCAAAATGTCCGGCCAGCCATCGTTGTCCATGTCGAAAAAGCCGCAGCCCCAGCCGAGATATTGCGTGTGCTTGCCGAGTCCGGCGGGAAACGTCGCGTCCTCGAAATTGCCGCCGCCGATGGCGTGGTACAACGAAGGAGTGTCACCCGCGAAATTTGTTTTGACGATGTCGAGGTTGCCATCGAGATCGTAATCCGCGGCGGAGACGCCCATGCCGGCTTGAGGTTTGCCGTCCGCGCTGAGGGCGCAGCCAGCTTCCATGGCGACATCGGAGAAGGTGCCGTTCTTTTTGTTTTGATAAAGGGCGCTGGCCGTCGAATCATTCGCGACATAAATGTCGGGCCAGCCGTCGTTGTTGAAATCGGCGGTGAGCACGCCGAGGCCGAAGGTGCCGTTTGCTTGCAAGATTCCGGCGCGCTCGGAAACGTCGGTGAACGTGCCATCGCCGTTGTTGTGAAACAGAATGTTTTTTCCGCCGAGGAGTCCCGGTGGGCCGCAGGCGACGAGCACTCCTTTGTAGTTGCAGGGGCCGGACTCGGGCAGCGGCGCGGTAGCTAAATCGAGGTCGATGTAGTTCGCGACAAAAAGATCGAGGTGGCCGTCGCGATCGTAATCGACGAAGGCGCAGCCGGTGTTCCAGCGTTTGCCGCTGGTGCCGACACCGGCTTTTTCGGTGACGTCGGTGAACGTTCCGTTTCCGTTGTTGCGAAACAAAACATTCTTGCCGAAGGAAGTGATGTAAAGGTCGTCGAAGCCGTCGTTGTCGTAATCGCCGACGCAGACGCCTTGTCCCCATCCATAGTGAATGATCCCAGATTTCGCGGTGACGTCGGTGAACGTGCCGTCGCGATTATTTTTGAAGAGATGCGAGAGGGGTTCCTGACCTTTGGGAAAACCTTCGAGGCGCCAACCGTTCACGAGAAAAATGTCGAGCCAATCGTCGTTGTCGTAGTCGTAGAAGGCGACGCCGCAGCCTGTTGTTTCGAGCAAGTATTTATTTTTGTGTTCGCCCCCGAAGATTGTTTTGGCGTTGAGGCCGGATTCGCGGGCCACGTTTATAAAACTGACGCCGATGTCTTTCGGCGGCGGCGGATATAGACCGGCTGTGTTAGTTTGATTTGCATTGCCTGCGGCGGTTTGCGTTGCATTGGTTGCGAGAGGGCGCGCCAGAGCTAGAACTTTTTCGAGTGGGAGGACTAGCGCGGAGCGGCTCAGGGATTTGAGGAACGTGCGACGTGAGGAAGACAAATGGAATGATACCTTCCCGGGTTTGGCTCGTGCTAAGATTTGCCGCCGTTCGGTATTGTACGGCAAATAGCGATTCGAGCTGAGGGGCGCTGGAGAATCAAGGCATTTTTCTTGCGCTGCGGACCTTCCTACCGTGAACGACAGAAAAGGCACAATTCGTATGAGGCGATGGTTTCGTGTGGGTTTTCTTAGTGTAGCTGTGCTTGGGTTTGCGGGATTCGGCGGCGCAAATGCGCAGGAACCTACGCGAGCGCAGAAAGCGGCTGGAGCGCAGGAGGCGGGGAGAGCGCAACAAGTGGCGACTGCGACCGAGCCAGCAAAGCGGGCTGAGTTAACGCGCTCGCTGGAACTAACGCGGGCAGTTCGACCGTGGGAGTTTCTTTCGGCGGTGGGAACGCGCGCGGGGCTGCTTGGCAACGAAGCCGGGCGGATGGAAGCGTGGGTGTATCCGCTGAAAATATTTCGCGATCTTCATTTGAAGTTTCATGTGGTGGGACAGACGCTTGCAGCTGATTCGCTGGCGCGGACACTGATCACGCGGCCGGAATCGAGCACTATCGTCTACACGGGCGATACATTTTCCGTGCGAGAGACTTTTTTTGTGCCGGTGCGGGAGCCGGGAGCGGTGATTGTTCTGGAAGTGGAGACGGAGAGTCCGCTGGAGATTGAGGCGGTGTTTCACAGGGATTTTCAGTTGGAGTGGCCTGCGGCGCTGGGAGCGACATATATAGGATGGGACGCGGGACTGAAAGCGTTTGCGTTTGGCGAGGAACAGAGGAAATTTGCGGCGATTGTGGGGGCTCCCGGCGGGGAATTCGTCGAACAAGAATTTCAGACAAATTATTCAGAGTCGCAGGAAAATTCGTTCCGGCTCGGTGTGGTTGCCAAGGGTAAAGCGTCGCAGGTCATCGTGATTGCTGGGTCAATGACGGGCCGGGCCGAGGCGGAGAACACGTATCGGCGGCTTACCTCTGGATACGCCGGACTGCTGCGTGAATCGGCGGACTACTATCGGAACTATCTGGGCCAGACGGTGAGTGTTGAATTTCCGGACGAGCAACTGCAGAAGGCATACGACTGGGCGCGGGTGAGTGTTCTGCAGGGGATGGTGACGAATCCGTCTCTCGGGACCGGATTGGTGGCGGGATACAGGACGTCGGGGGAAAGCCAGCGGCCGGGGTTCGCGTGGTATTTCGGGCGGGATTCTTTCTGGAGTTCGCTGGCTTTGAATGCAGCGGGAGATTTTGCGAGTACGAAGACCGCTTTGGAGTTTGTGAGCAAGTTTCAACGGGAAGACGGAAAAATTCCGCACGAGATTTCGCAGGGCGCGAATTTTGTGGATTGGTTTAAGGGTTATCCGTATCCGTTTGCATCGGCGGATGCCACGCCACTGTACATCATCGCGGTGAACGATTACGTGGTGAACTGCGGCGATACGGCTTTTGCAAAAGAGAAATGGGCGAGTTTGTGGAAGGCGTATCAGTTTTTGAAGTCGACGTACGATGCGAAGGGGCTGCCGCAAAATCAGGGAGTGGGGCACGGGTGGGTGGAAGGCGGGCCGTTGCTGCCGGTGAAGAGCGAGTTTTATCAGAGCGGGCTCGGAGCGGAGGCGCTACGGGCGCTAGCGAATCTGGCGCGTTTTGCGGGGCAGACGGATGCCGCGGGGACGCTGGACGGTGAATTCGCGAAGCAGTGGCCGTTGGTGAATAACAGCTTTTGGATTGCGGACAAAAAGCGATTCGCGTTTGCTTTGGACAAGAACGACAAGGAGGTGGATGAGCCAACGGTGCTGTCTACCGTGCCGATGTGGTTCGGCCTGCCTCAGGAGACGACGGCTATTTCCACGATTCAGCAGTTGGCGGATGCGGATCAGCAGACGGATTGGGGAATGCGGATTATTTCGAATCACTCGGCGGTTTATAGCGGTGGCGGGTATCACTACGGATCGGTGTGGCCGCTGTTTACCGGGTGGGCTTCGGTGGCCGAGTATCGCTATCACCAGGAGTTTTCGGCATATGAGAATTTGCGGGCTAACGCGCTGCTGGCGCTGGATGGGTCGCTGGGGCATGTGACGGAAGTGCTTTCGGGAGATTACTACCAGCCGCTGGCGACGAGTTCGCCGCACCAGATATGGTCGGCGGCGATGGTGGTGAGCCCGCTGCTGAAGGGAATGTTCGGGTTGGAGAAGGACGCGACGAAAAAGACGCTGAGGTTTATGCCGCATGTGCCGGCGGACTGGACCAGCTTCAAGATTAATGATGTGCGGGTGGGCGAGAGCGTGGTGAGTTTGAGTTATGAGAAGAGTTTGAGCGAAATCACGCTGGAAGTTACGCGGACGGGCGGAGAATGCGCGCTGGATTTTGAGCCGGCGCTGGCGAACTCCGCGCTGGTGGGGCGGGTGGAAGTAAATGGCAAGGTGCAGAGCTTCGATCAGCAGATTTCGGCGGAGCATCGTCATCTGAAAATTAAGGTCGCGTTGAAAGAAGGGAAGAACGTTATTCGGATTCCGGTGGCTAACGATTTTGGTTTGTCGTATGTGTTTCGGTTGCCGGAACTTGGGAGCGCGAGTTCGGATTTGCGCGTGATTTCCGAAGAGATGGGGGATGCGACGACTCCGATGGAGTTGATAACGGCCGGACGTGCGGGGGCGAGCTACGATTTAGCCGTGTGGAATCCGGCGTTGATCGAATCGGTGCGCGGGGCCGAGCTGGTGAAGGATGCCAGCGGCGGGGCGAGGTTGAGGATCCATTTTGAAGCGAAAGCGGGCGAGGAATATCCGCATCAGCGAGTGGTGATCTTTCTGCATCCGCCGAAAGTGCCGAGGAAATTCCTGAAACAATAGGCTGGAGCTTGCTGGTTCGTTTTCGCGGACGTAACGCGAATCCTTGTCGACTAAAGAAAAAGATTTTTGCACAGAGGACACGGGGACCGCAGAGAGCGCAGAGAAGAGGGGAACAGCATGAAATCTAGAATGTTGGCGGTGGTGTTGGCGTTGTGCGGATTTGGGGCGAGTTTGGACATTTGTGCGGCTGGGGCGCAGACGAAGGCCGTGGATGCGGAGGGGCATGCTTGGTGGCAGCATGCCGTGTTCTATGAGATTTACCCGCGGAGTTTTGCGGATAGCAATAATGATGGTGTCGGGGATTTGAAGGGGATTACGTCGAAACTGGATTATTTGAAGGAATTGGGAGTCAACGCGATTTGGATTACGCCTTGTTTTCCTTCACCACAGGTGGATTTTGGGTATGACGTTTCGGACTACGAGGCAATCGACCCGATGTACGGGACTTTGGAGGACTTCGACCGATTGGTGGCGGAAGGGAAGAAGCGGGACATCCGCGTGATTCTGGATTTTGTTGTGAATCACACTTCGGACCAACATAAGTGGTTTGTCGATTCGAGGTCGTCGAAGAGTTCGGCGCATCGCGATTGGTACATCTGGCGGGATGGGAAAGGGCCAGGGTTGCCGCCGAATAATTGGCTTTCGACGTTTGGAACGGCGGCGTGGACGCTGGATGCGAAGACTGGGCAGTATTATTACCACTATTTTTATCCGCAGCAGCCGGATTTGAACTGGAGAAATCCCGCGGTGGAAAAGGCGATGCTCGATGTGACGCGATTTTGGTACAAGCGCGGCGTGGCGGGGTTTCGTTTGGACGCGGTGGACACGCTTTATGAGGATCCGAATCTTACGGACAATCCGGTGACGACAGGGACGGACAAGTTTGGGCGGCCGAACATGGATGAGATACACAACAAGAAATTGCCCGAGGTGCATGACGCGATGCGGAAGTTGCGGGCTACGGCGGATGAGTATGGGTCGGTGCTCATCGGGGAGACGTGGACTTCGAATGTGGACCAGTTGAAGGATTATTACGGCGCGAACAACGACGAATTGCAGATGCCGATGGATTTGATGATGACGGGATTTAAAGGGCTGTCCGCGGGTGAGTATCGGAAGCACATCGCGGCGGTGAATGCGGCGGGGCACTGGCCGGTTTATGTGATTACGAATCACGATATCGTGCGGTCCTACACCCGCTACGGCGATGGGATGCACAACGACGACATCGCGAAAATGATGGCGGCGCTTTATTTGACTCTGCGCGGATCGGCGATCATGTATTACGGCGAAGAGATTGGAATGGAGAACAACGACCCCAAGAGCAAGGACGATGTGCAAGATCCGATCGGAAGACTTGGCTGGCCTCTCGAGAAGGGCCGCGACGGAGAACGGACGCCGATGCAATGGAATCCCGGGGCCAATGCGGGTTTCAGCGTGGCGAAGCCGTGGTTGCCGGTGCCCGCCAGCGCGAGTACACATAACGTGGCGGACGAAGCGAGGAATCCCGATTCGGTGCTCAGTTTTTACAAGAAGGTGCTGGCGCTGCGGCATTCGGAGCCGGCGCTTCTGGACGGGGATTATGTTTCGGTGAACGAGGATAACCCGAACGTGTTGACGTACCTCCGGCGGATTAAGGGCGAGGCAATACTGGTGATTCTGAATATGTCAGCGACGGAGCAGAAGGTGCCGTTCGATCTTTCGGCGACGGGATTTCGGGAGCCGAAGCTGGAAGTCTTGCTGACGAGTTTTCACAAACAAGTGAAGGGATCGTTTGCGATGATGCCGATGGAGCCTTATTCGGCTTTTATTGCGAAGATCAAGCAGTAAAGGAACGTGAATCCGCCGGCGTGCTGGCCGCGAAGCTGCTCATCGAAAACGTCAACGAAGAGGTGGCGAGAAATCGGTAAGCGTGAGAAAGGTGGAGTCGACTTTTTCCACGATTTTGCCGTTGGCTTCGGATTTGTCGCGGACGGATTGCCATTCGGGGTCGTCGCCGAAGGCTTTCCAGTTGGCGGCGGCCGCTTCGCGGCTGGGGTGGGAGATGATGTAGAAGAGCGTTTTGCCTTTCAGCGGGTCGTCGGTGGGGAGCCAGTAGGCGATATTCTTGATGCCGTGCTTTTCGAAGAGGGCCATGGTGTGTTCACGGAAGCGGCGGAGGAGATCGTCGAGCTTGCCTTCGTAGGTGTGGTAGACGCGAAGTTCGTAGACGGTGGTGGAGGATTGCGCTTCCGCAGGATCGGCGAAGGCTGCAGTTGGCAGGAGAGCTGCGACGGGTAGCGATTGGAGCAGTGTGCGACGGTTCATGGACGGGATTGTAGCAGAGGTTTGCGGAATGGGAAGAGAGCTTCATATGCGGAATTGTTGTGGGCGTGATGTAGGGAGGGTAGCATCTAGGTGCGTTGGAGAGGTGGAGCGAAGTGAGTGCCGCGCCTGGAGAAGCGTTTGGAACGATTACGATTCGGCGAAAGTCGCCGGATGACGCTCAGCAGAGGCAAATTATCGTGAAGGTGGATGGGGAGAGTGTCGGGGAGTTGTTTTATGGGGATACGATTTCGGTGCCGGTGACGGTGGGACATCACCGCTTGCGCGTGGACAATACGTGGAACTGGAAGACGCTGGAGCTGGATGTTGCGAATGGGGACCACTTGAAGTTTCAAACGGTAAATCGGCTGGGGCGGTTTTCGTGGTTTCTGGTGAGTACGTTTGGGGCGGGGCCGATCTATGTGTCGATTGCGCGGGAGGAGTGAAGAGAGGGTTCACCTGCTGGATTTTTTGTCGGCGAGGACGATAGCTTCTTCGACTACCTTTTCGATACGGCGGGCGCGGGCATCTGGCGAGCGGTAATAAAAGATGGCGATGAACAGGCCACGGCGATGCGACGGCGACATGAGGTTCCATCCTTCGAGGGCGCGAGGATCGCGTGAGAAGGCGAGCCTGATGGCGGGCGGGAGTTCGCGCTCGGCTTCCATGGTCGAGAGAAGCTGTTCGGCGACTTGTTCGGCGCGGCGGACGCGGGAAGCGGTGTTTTTGGGCCCGGTGATCCAGTCGCTGAGCCACTTGCGGATGGAGTAGTTGAGCGATTCAAACCATTTCTTGAAGGTTTTGTCTTCGGCGAGGATCTTCTTCAGTTCGGCGGGGACGACAACGATCCGCTCTTCGGTGTCGGGTTCGAGTAGAAATTCGGCGGCAGTACCTTTGGATACGTGCCCACCAGCCTGCATTTTTTTGTTCACGAGCAAAAAATGTTCGCCCTTGCGCGTGGGAAAGAGCGACGTGCGAAACGAGAAACCGTTGATTTCGCCTCGGACTTTGAGGCGACCACGGCTGCCCCAAACGTTGTGAACTTTGAATGGAATCCAAATGACGACCCAGCCGAGATTCGAGCGCAAACGTTCCAAAGTGGCCTTAAAGGACTTTTTGACCGACTTAAGTCTTGCTTTTGGCTTAGGTTTTGGTTTCATTTTGTCGTCGGGGAGAACGACGGAATCTTATTACGGCGCGAGGGACGAGGC
>DASXMM010000237.1:0-4764 GCA_036495665.1 Candidatus Acidiferrum sp.
CGCGGTTTGCGAAACGGACTGTTTCGCGCGGGAAGGATGATTCGTCCCTGGCGATTGCGGTGGATCACGATGCTTGCATCTTGTGCGACCGGTGCATTCGCGGGTGCGACGAGATTAAGAACAATTTTGTGCTGGGGCGGATGTGGAAAGGTTATTCGGCGGGGATTGCTTTTGATTTGAATGCTCCGATGGGGGACTCGACGTGCATTTCGTGCGGAGAATGCATGGTGTCGTGCCCAACGGGTGCGTTGACGAACAAGACCGTGGCAGGTACCGCGATTGCAACGGGGACCGACGCTTACGGATTTGAGGCAGAAGAGCTTTTGCAGTTGCCGGTGTTCAAGGGCGTTTCGGGAACTTTTCTAGAATTGAATCGCGGGGCAATCGTCAAGCGCCGGTTTCGCCCGGGCGAGATTATTTGCCGCGAAGGTGAGTTTGGGTCGACGGCGTTTTTTATTTTGGAAGGCAAGGCGAGGGTTTCGCTTTCGGCTCCGATCGCGCATGTGAAGACGCAGGGCGGAGCGAAAGGACTGTTCAAGAAAATTACCAGCACGCTGGCGGCGCGGGATACGGACGTGCGCGCGGAAGAAACGCGCGATCGAACGATCCCCATTGATGCGTCGGTGGATCTTGCTTACGGAAATCCCGTGGCAGAGTTGGGCCCTGGCGATTTGTTTGGCGAGATGACCTGCATGAATTTTTATCCGCGCTCGGCGACGGTGATTGCGGAGACGGATGTCGTGGCGTTCGAGATGCTTCGCAACGTTCTGGACATCATGTTGAAGAACAAAACGTTTCGTGCACAGATCGACCAGAATTACCGGCGGCGAGCGCTGGAAAATCATTTGCGCGGCGTGCCGATGTTCGCGGACCTTTCCCCCGATTTTATCGAGCATTTGAAAGGGAGCGTGGAGCTGCAGCGGTTTGCGCCGGGGCAGATTATTGCGCGGCAAGGCGATGCGGCGAACAGTTTCTATCTGGTGCGCATCGGGTTCGTGAAGATTTCGGAGACGTATCCGGGTGGGGAGCTGGTGCTGGCGTATTTGTCGCGCGGAGATTATTTCGGGGAGATTGGGTTGCTGGGCGGGGGCGTAAGGACGGCGACGTGTACGGCGCTGGACCACGTGGAAGTGGTACGAATTTCGGGGGACGATTTCCGCGACATGATGGAACGGTTTCCGAGCGTGCGCGAGGGGCTCGAGGCGGTAGCGGCGGAGCGTGGCGAGCAGAATCAGCAGCGGATGCAGACGGTGCGCAGCGTGCCGATCGATCAGTTCCTTTCGCAGGGGTTGATGGAAGCGCAGAGCCTCTTGATTCTGGATTTGCAGAATTGCACGCGGTGCGACGCTTGCGTGAATGCGTGCGCAGATGCGCATGACGGAGTGACGCGGCTGGTGCGCGAGGGATTGCGGTTTGAACAGTATTTGGTGGCGACTTCGTGCCGGCAGTGCCGCGATCCTCTGTGCATGGTGGGGTGTCCGGTGGGATCGATCCGGCGTCGGAATTCGCTGGAAGTGATTATCGAGGATTGGTGCATCGGGTGCGGGTTGTGCGCGCGGAATTGTCCTTACGGAAATATTAATTTGCATCCGTTTGAGGTGATGGTGGAGGACCTGGAGCGTCCGGGTAGGAAGAAGGCGGTGGTGAAGCAGAAGGCGACTTCCTGCGATTTGTGCACGCATTTGAAGGAGCCCAGTTGTGTTTACGCTTGTCCGCACGATGCGGCGCATCGCGTGGACCCGCGGACGTTTTTCTCGGAGATGCTGGGTCAAGGGTCGCAGCAGTAAAGCCTGGGATGGAAGCAGCATGCGGATAGACGAAACACACAGGAAGTGGTCGATTGCCACAGGCGCGATCATGGGCGCCTCGATTGCCGCGTATCTGCGATATGCGCTCAGCGCCCCGGAAGGGCCGCGAGGTGGGAGCGCGTTTGGACTTGGATTCGGTGTGGTCGGATTCGCCTGCATAATTTTTGCGGCCTTGCTCGGAGCGCGGAAGCGTGTGCCGACGTGGAGGCTCGGACGAGCTCAGGGCTGGATGCGCGGGCACTTGTGGTTGGGATTCTTGAGCTTGCCGATGATCTTGTTTCACGGCGGATTTCATTTTGGCGGGATTTTGACGAGCGTGGTGATGTGGCTGCTGATTATTACGGTTGTGAGTGGTGTGTTTGGGGCGGCTTTGCAGCATTTTGTGCCACGCGTGATGACGACGGACGTGAAGCTGGAGACGATTTACGACGAAATTGGGAACGTGCAGAAACTTTTGCGCGAAGAGGCGGATCGCAGTGTGGAGGCGATTTGCGGACCGCTCGGGCTGGGAAAATTAGCGAAGGAGGAAGTGCAGCGCGCGGGGGGATTCGGTACGACTCGGGCGATGCCTACTGCGGCGAGCGGCGGCGGCACGGCGGTGGCAGCGGCGGCGGAGACTGCCGTGTTGACCGAAGAAGAGCGCGCGCCTTTGCGGAAGTTTTACTTGGGCGAGATGCGGCAGTTCCTCGAAGAGCCGAAGAAAAATCGCGGGCGGCTTAAGGATGCGGATAAGGCGCACGGGGCGTTTTCGGGCTTGCGGACATTGATGCCGGCATCGGCTGGAGCGACTTTGCAGGATCTTGAAGATATTTGCGATGAGGCGCGGCAGTTGGTGCGGCAGGAGCAGTTGCATCACTTGTTGCATGGGTGGTTGCTGGTGCACATACCGATTTCGCTGGCGTTGATTTTGTTGGGGGCGGTGCATGCGGTGATGGCGTTGCGATATTAGGAAGGGATGTTTCTTTGGGAAAGAAGTGGCGAGTGGCGAGTGGCTAGTGGCTAGTGGCGAGTGATTCTTCGCAAGAACAGCTCGGGTAGACGAATGGCGAGTATCTAGTGGCGAGAATACGAACAACCAAGAAATTGGCGCAACGGATCGACCTGAATTATTTCAAGAGGCCGACGGCGCTGAAGCGCGCGAAACTTTGGTTTAGCGTGGGAGTGCCTGCGTTTGCGTTGCTTTGGATTGCGTGGCACGGATTCGCGGGAGACTCGCGGGTGTATTCGAGCGGGCGGATGAGCGCGGCGCACGCGGTGCTGGAGGCGGAGTGCGCGGCGTGCCACGTGCAGACGGCGGGAACGTTTTCGGCGAAGGCGAGCGATGCCGCTTGTCTGGCTTGCCACGATGGGCCGATACATCGTGCTACGGTGGCGACCGCGGTTGGGTGCGCGACTTGCCATACGGAGCATCGCGGGCGGGTGAATATTGTCGCGGCGAAGAACCAGAGTTGCGCGCAGTGCCACGGAGATTTAAAAACAAACGGCGGGGCGGCTGCGCGTTACGCTGCGCATATTGAGAGTTTTGAGGATGGGCATCCGGAGTTCGCGGTGTTGCGCGGCGGTGCGCGTGATCCGGGTACGATTCGAGTGAATCACGCAATTCACATGAAGCCGATTCGGCGCGGACCGAACGGGCCGAATGTGCAGTTGGCTTGCGGGGACTGTCATCAGGCGGGCGCGACGGCGGCTTCGGCGCAATGGAAATATGGCGACGCAAAGTACGTCGCGGCGAGCACGAGCTATTCGACGCAGGATGAAATGCTCACAGTAAAGGATGGAGCGTTGCCACGGCCTGTGCCGATGAGCGGGCGTGAATTGATGGCGCCAGTGAAATTCGCAACAGCGTGCGCGGGATGCCATTCGCTGAGTTTTGACAAACAGTTTGACGAGGGCGTGCCGCATGACAAGCCGGAGGTGGTGCACGCGTTTCTGGTGAGGAAATTTAGCGACTACATTGCGGCGCATCCTGGGGAGTTGCGCGAGGTGCGCGACCCGGGGCGCGATTTGACTGGGAAGCCGGTGCAGGCGGCTGTGCGAATATACACGGCGAATGAGTGGGTCGCGGCGCGGACCAATGATGCGGAGGAACTTTTGTGGCGCAAGACTTGCAAACAGTGCCACGCGCTGGCGGCCGCTGCGGGAGAGAATGGCTCGCCCGTTGTGGAACCGGCGTGGACAACGCTGCAATGGATGCCGCATGCGAAGTTCGATCACGATGCGCACCGGGGATTTGCTTGCGAGGGGTGTCACGAGAAGGCTCTGAGCAGCGTGGAGCGTGGTGACGTGCTTTTGCCGGGGATTGCGGTTTGCAAGACTTGCCATGCGCCGGGGGCGGGGCATGCGGAGTCGAGATGCTTTGAGTGTCATACGTATCATGATTGGTCGAAGCGGAAGGAAGTGACACCGACGTTTGTTTTGCCGGCTTTGCGGACTGGCGGGCGTTGACGACGCTTGCATAGGGCTAAACCCTTCGCGCCATCTCAATTGGGGCGCAGCATACTGCGCCCCTACAACTCACGCGTTGAGCCGTCTTATTTTCTCTGTAGCGCCGGCATGGCCGCCCTGTATCGAAACGCGCTCCAGTGGACTATTCTAGCGAACGGCGGTGTTGTCCTAGCGAGTGGCGTCGTGGAGGTGGACAATGGAGGAGACGAGGCGCGGATTCTTGATGACATTGGGCGCGGCGGCGAGTTGCTTCGTTGCAGCGCGCGGGTTAGCGCAGGAACCCAAAAAAAAGGATTCACCCGCGCCGGATCCACCGCAGCCGGCGGAAACGCTGAACCCGGCGGAGGCGGCCGCGATGAAAGCGAATTCTAAAGGCGTGGCTAGAGCGGCGCTGCTGCAAAACGAAAAGGAATTTCGCGCCGGCGTGGAGCGACTCTACCAACTGGTTGGCGAGTTGAAGGAGGACGTGGCGCGGACGGGCACGACGGACGTGTTTTCGGTTCAAATGTAC
>DASXMM010000238.1:0-16772 GCA_036495665.1 Candidatus Acidiferrum sp.
GCAAAGACGTGGAAGCCCAGGTCGAATCCGCTCAGGTCGAATCCGGCCAGGCGCCTAAGGGCCACTACGGCAACAATAGCAAGAGCCCAGAGCAGCTTCGCCGCGAGCAGGAACGCAAAGACCTGCAGCTATCCCGAGTCCGAATCGCGCACGACCTCGACTCCGCCACAAATCCCAACCACAAAAGATCGCTGGAAGCCGCCCTGGCCCACCTCGACAAAAAAATCTCCGACCTGAATTAACTCTTTCAGTTCTCGTAAACTTCTATGTGGTCTCCAAAATCTTCGTGACCTCTGTGTTCGCCGCATCGTCCGCGCAAATCTTTCTCATTCTGTCGTCACCGCACAAAATCCCCCGCCAATCCCCAAAAATCATTCACATAATAATGTGACAACACATTCCCAAACAAATAGCACACGCCCTGGCAAGGCGGAATGTCCCCGTACTTTTTCTTCCCACGCGCAAAAATCTTCTTCAGCGACCCATCCTTCAACAAATTCCCCGCCACTTTCCGCAGCGGCTCGCACGGATAAAACACATCCCCATTCGGGTACACCCGCGGAAACATTGTCGGATAACACTGAAAACTCCCGAAGCGCAGCAAAGTCTCAATCGTACGCGGCGTCCCATTAATCGGCTGCGCCCCGCTCCGCCGCCGCTCGATAATTTTATCCACCAGCGCCTGGTACTTCGGATTCTGCACCAGCTTCAGATTCGGCATTTTTTCCATCTGCGCCGACTGCGCCGCAAACACAAATCCTTCCGACCCGCACCAATCCAAAAGCTTCTCCACTTCCGCGATGTTCCATTCCTCAATCACCGTGCTGATCGTAATCCGCGACGCCCCCAAAACTTCCTTCGCCATTGCAAGATTCTGCAGCACCTTTGGCAAAGCTGCCGGCTTCGAAAGCGCGTTCGAAGGATCCGCCGCCAGCGCGTCCAGACTCACCACCAACCCCGTCACCCCACGCAAAACTCCCGGCTTGCGATCCAGCAAAGTCCCATTCGTAATCAAAATCACGGACCGAAACTTGCAATGAAACCTCGCCGCCTCCGCCAATTCCTCAATGTCCACACGCAAAGTCGGTTCGCCACCCGTAATCACAATCGAATCCGTCTCTTTACGTATCCGTCGCAGCAAACGAATCGTCTCGCCGGTCGACAACTCGTCGCTGAAAACATCCGGCTCCTTCTGCGTGCAATACGAGCACGCCAAATTGCACTTATGCGTCACATAAAACGTCACCGCGTACGGCGCCACCACATTCGTGCCCAAAATGTGCCGCCTCCACCCATTTCGAAAATAAAGCCGGAAATTCTTTGCCACAAACGGCGCCTGCCGCACCAATCCGCGAATCAACGCAGCCTTCGACGGCCGCCGTTTATCCAACACACTCGCCGGGACAAAATTTGCCGTTCGCGAACCACCAGGATTAGCCATAAGGCCTCGATTGTAGCGCACTGCGCCTCACAGCTCCTGCATCCCGCCGGCTAGCCACACCCACTGGCCAGCACAAGAATCGCTCAAGTGGTTATTGCCACCGCGCATCGCCCCGGCCAAACTATTCTCATGCCGTGCGCCAAACTTGCGCCCACGTGCGTCCAACCAATTCTATGACCCTAGCCTCGTACGACATCCCGCGCCTGCCACACTCCAATATCGCCGCGCTTGCCGCGGTCGTGCCAGCGTGGCTTCCATGGAACCCCGGCCTCCACTATTTACTTGGCACGGTCATTCTAATCATCGGCCTGATCACCGCGTTCAAATCAGAAGCATTCCGATCACGCGGCCTCGATAAACTCATCGCCTTCGGCCCAGTGTTTTTTGCTGTTCCTCTCGCCGTTTTCGCCGCCGACCATTTCGTGTTCGCGCAAGGCATAGCCACCATGATCCCGCGCTTGATTCCCGCCCATTTATTCTGGGCTTATTTCGTCGGTGCCTGCCTCCTCTGCGCAGCGCTGAGCCTGGTCACCGGAAAGCTCTCCGGCCTGGCCGCCGCACTCTTCGGAATCATGATTTTTCTCTTCGAACTGCTCATCTCCATTCCCCGAGTCGTCGCCGCCCCCGGCGATCGCATCATCTGGGCCGTATGCTTGAGGGATTTCGCCTTCAGCGCCGGCGCTCTGGCCTTCGCCGCAACCCACACCGCAGTCTGGAAAACTCACGGCAAGCACCCGGTAGTAACCGTCGCCCGCTTTTTCATCGCCATCCCCATCCTCTTCTTCGCCGTCGAACATTTCCTCCATCCTCACTCCGCCCCCGGCGTCCCTTTAGCCTTGCAGTTACCCGCATGGATCCCGCTCCACCTACTCATCGACTATCTCACCGCCGCCATCTTCCTGATCACCGGCCTCTGCCTCCTCATCAACAAAAAAGCCCGCCTCGCCGCAACAGTGCTCGGCCTAACGGTCCTTCTCCAAGTCCTCCTCATCTACGCCCCCATCCTCGCCTCCGACTACCGCGACATCGCCAACGGCCTGAACTATTTCGGCGACACCCTGCTCCTCAGCGCCGCCGCCCTCCTCTTGGCCGCCTCCCAACCTCAAGACCCAGTCACACAATCAGTCTGAGCCTCCGCGCCCGCCGCCGTGTCGATTCCGTCAGCTTTATCCTGAAACTCCAGCTCGAATACGGTCATCGCAGGGTCAATCCAGATCGAAACAAGCCGCTCTCCCCCGTCGCAGTGCTCCGACACCCAGACACGATACAGTCTCGTCCCAGTTGTGAAATCCAAAAAATTGTTCGCAACATCCCGCATCACTCCTCCTTTCGCGAAACACACCCGCCCCGACCGCGCGGGAATCAACCTCGCAAGGCCAAATACAATTTGTTTTGCGTGGGATCTTTACGGAAACTGCTGAGATTCCCACTCGCCCGTGTTTGTGTATTCCGCGAAGGCGAGCAGGAGTTAGGAGTGCGTAGCTCTAAGCTCGTCGGTCGCGGAGTTCCAGGCCGTCGCTACTACCGGGAGGTTCTTGCTCTTTGCTCTTCTTTTCCATACAAAGGCTGTTGCCTCGCTATACTATGCCAATATCATACCCTGGATAGGTGCATAACCTAAATACCCTACCGGGGTAGCCTAGTCAAGCACAATGCCTAAATCTCTCCAAAACATTTAGACCCTTCGCTCCTCTGCTTCGAGTCGACCTCCAACCAAAGCAGCGCGGTTTGCTATGATATAAGTGCAGTGGCTGCGGTCGATCAACCGCACGCCAAACGGCGGCGAGGATGCCCACAATGATTTTTCACGTTTCCCTGGAACCGTCAGAGGATGGCTGGATCGTCGCGCAATGTCCCGCCCTGCCCGGCTGCGTATCGCAAGGCCGCGACGAAGAAGAAGCCCTGGAAAATATCAAGGAAGCTATCACTGCCTGGCTGTGGGCCGAAGATCAAAAAGCCGTCAAAGCCATGGGTTCCAACGCCACGCCCGTCGTCGTCGCCGTTTGACGCCAACATCCGCGTGACCACATGGGACGCCTCGGCAATATTTCCGGCAAGGAAGCAGTCAAAGCTTTTGCCAAAGCAGGCTGGCAGGTCATGGGCCAGGTCGGCAGCCATGTAGTGATGACCAAATCAGGCGCACGCGCCAATCTCTCCATCCCCCAACACAAGGAACTCTCGACCGGAACGCTCCGAGCCCTAATTCGCGCAGCAGAAATAACTGTCGACCAGTTTTTGGCGCTCCTCTAAGGTCTGCTGGCACGCAATAATCATTCGTACCGCAGCGCAACGAGCGGGTCCACCCGGGCAGCGCGCCGTGCGGGGAAGAGACTGGCCGCCAGACCAACAATCACGATGAGCACGACCACGCCTCCGAACGTCCAAGGATCAGTAGCCGAGACGCCCCAGATTTGGCTTGCCAGGAATCGTGTGAGTGCGTAGCTTGCGAGCAGCCCGAAGAGTATTCCGGAGGCAATCAGCGTGAAACCTTTACTAAGCACCATACGTAAAATGTCTCGTTGCTGTGCGCCGAGCGCCATCCGAATTCCAAACTCCTGCGTCCGCAGCGACACCGTGTAGGCCGTCACGCTGAAAATACCGACCACAACAAGCAGCAGGCTGACACTCGCCAGCGGCATTGCGATCGCCAGCCCAAACTCCGGCGTGGCATAGGTAAATTTTTGAAGAAAGTCTTCCAGCGGGCTGGCCACACCAATAATCTCGTCGCGATCCACCGCCCAGACTTGCTCCTGCACGGCGTGCCTCAAGGAAGCGGGGTCCACGGATGTTTTCAACAAGAGGGCAAATCCTCCTCGCACCGTATACGGAAGGAAAATCGTGGGAATGGCAGGTTGCTGCGGCCCGACGTTTTTCACGTCGGCGACTACACCGATGATCCGGAACTCCACATCCTGCGGCATTCTAGAGGGGCCTGTGAAAGCTTTAACATAGATTAGTTGGCCAACCGGGTCACCATCGGCAAAGAAGTCCCGCGCTAGTCGTTGATTGACAACGCCAACGTATTGGGCTGTTCTTACCTCTCTTTCCGAAAGCCACCTGCCGCGGAGCAAACGCATCTCGAGCGTCTGAAGAAAGTTCTCATCGCACGCCAGGATTCCGGTTTCCTCCGAGCGGGGATTGCCGGCGACGCTCGCTTGATAGCCGCGTCCAGGGCCGTAACCAACGATTGTGTCCTCGACCGCAACATTGGTCACTCCCGGCAACGCTTTCAACCGGTCGACGACTTGTCGGAGCACGACCTGTCCCTGGGGCGAAGCGAATATTTGGACAGTGCCTGTTTTATTGTGGCTCGGCGGAGGCCTGAAGACGGCGAACAAAACATTCTTGGGATTGAAGCCGAGGTCGACGTGAGTCAGAAGGAAAAAGCTGCGCATCATGAGCCCCGCGCCGACTAACAGAACGATTGAGAGCGCAACTTCCGCGACAACGAGCGCGGCGCGGAGCTTTCCGTGGCGGAAGTCGTTGTTCCCTCCTTTGCCGCTGCCAGCCAGTTGCGGCTGCAAGTCCGCACGCGCTACATGAAGGGCCGGCGCCAAGCCGCAGATCAGCGTAGCGAGAACGGTGAGGCCCAAAGCGAAGAACAAAACCGGCGGGTTGAGGCCGACACCTGTTTCGCCTCCGACGCGCCCACCCGCATAGACGTCTCCCACGCGAGGAATAATCGCCGGGACGAATTTCACGCCGACCCACGCGAACAGACAGCCCACCGCGCAGGCTGCGATCGCCAGCACGGAACTCTCGGCCAAAAGTTGGCGTACGAGCCGGCCGCGCGACGCACCCAGTGCGCTGCGCAGAGCCATCTCTTTTTCTCGCATCGTGGCTCGGGCGAGCAGCAAATTCGCGACGTTACTGCAAGCGATCAGAAGCAACATGGCGACAGCGGCAAGGAGATCGTAGAGCAAATGCTTGATGTCGGAATGGAAGACTGGGGCCATGCCGGCGGGCGACAACATGTAGTCCGTTACCGACTGAACCCGTACCGTGAAGCGTTCTGGGAAGTCGTGGGGGTGCAGAAGAGCAAGGCGCCTGACGATTACGTCGACGTCCGCGGAAGCGACCTGCAGCGTCACACCAGGCTTGAGGCGCGCGAGGATTTCGGCCGAAAATTCTCCATCTTCTCGCGGCGTGTCGCGTGTGCGACTTATCGGGACCCAGATATCGTCTTGAGTACCATACGCCTGGAAGCGCTGTGGCATTACGCCTACGAGCGTTCGCGGTTCGCCATCGATTGTGAGTGTCTTCCCAAGAATTTTCGGGTCCTCGTGGAAAGTGCCTTTCCAGGTTTTGTAACTCATCACGAACACCGGAGGCGCTCCAGGCTTTCCATCGTCCGGAACGATGCCGCGCCCACGAAGCGCAGGTACTCCATAAAACTCGAAGGCATCGGGGGTCACACGCGCATCAAAAAACTGATATGTCTCGGACGCGTCATTGGCGAGCACGATGCCGCCTGCCGTTATGTAGCCAACGATGTTTTCGAAAACTCGATTCTGCTCGCGGATAATGTCCAGGTCCGCCAAATGAAGGGTCAGCGAAGATCGATCGCCCGGCGAATCCGTGTCCTCAATGACAGGAACGGCCAAGCGACTGGCGTCTCTCGCCGAAAATGCATTGAAAAATAAATTGTAGAAGACGCTGAAGACCACGGTCGAAGCGCCAATGCCGAGAGCAAGCGCGAAAATGGCGACAAACGCGAAGCGGCGGTCCTTACGAAGATTGCGGAGGGCGTAGCGAAAATCGCGGAAGAGATTTTCGAGATGAGTCTCCCAGCGGGCGTCGCGCACTTCGTCTTTGAAGCGCTCGAGGCCGCCGAATTCGACGTGGGCGCGGCGTTCGGCTTCGGCGCGCGGGAGCCCAGAACGCTCGAGATCGTCGGCGCGGATTTGGATGTGCGTGCGAAGCTCCTCGTCCATCTCGTTCTCGGCGTGAGATCGATGAAAGACGCTCGAAGCGAGGGACCGGAGGTAAGCGAGGAGTCTCATACTTCCTCCGGTTGCGCGCCAAGCGCGGACGCAATCGCAGCGACCAGGCGATTCCAGCCGTCGGCTTCCTCGCGCAACCGCTTGCGGCCCGCGGATGTGATTTCGTAGAACTTGGCGCGGCGATTGTTGTCCGAGGTGCCCCAGCTTGCCTTGAGTAGTCCTCGCCGCACGAGCCGGAACAAAGCGGGATAAAGCGCCCCCTGCTCGATAAGCAAAGCCCCGCCCGAAATCTGCCCGATGCGCAGCAAGACGCCGTAGCCATGCAGCGCCCCGAGCGACACAGCTTTCAGAATCAGCAGATCCAGAGTGCCAGGAAGAAGCTGCGCTTGGTTCGTCACGCCCCCTCCTAAGATGATTAGGAGTCTAAAACGCCTCCCCTAAGCTGTCAAGGAAAGCACCGAAATCAGTTGTCCAATGGATGAGCACAGACGCAAACAACCGGGAGAGTGCAGGTGCCCCAGGTTCGTCGTTTGAACCTGGGTTTTGAGCGATTCACGGCTTGCAGTCGCGCCGGCGCTCCTCAAGGAGGATGTCCAGCGCTGACGATTCTCGGCCCAGGCAACCGCGGAGGCTCCGAATAAATTCGCGAGTGATAGGCTGCAAAATGATGCGATTTTCTTCTTCGACAAAGGCCACCTGCGTTCCTTTGCGAATCGAATACTTGCGCCGAAGCCGGGCAGGAATCGCGAGCCGGCCTTTCGCAGCAACAATGGCTATTTCGGATTTCATACAAGTTCGGTTCGATAGCCCCTAACGCAATATGAAATGTGCCCAGCGCCAAGGCACAAGCTTTTTCTACTCACTACCCACTATTCACTTCTCACTATCCACTCCCACCTAGTCCGTAAAAACCACCCCCACCGCAATCTGCCCCTTCTCCGTACCCTCATCGATACGCACCACGTACCCCTTCAAACGCATCGACGATTCCGAACCGTTCTCGCCCGGCGTCCGCAGCGTCACCTGCAATTCCGATTGCAACTGCGGCAAATTCTGCAGCGAAATCAACGCGCCCTGCAAAGAAATGTCCCGCACCACGGTCTCTTCCTCAAACTCTTTCCCGCCTTCCATCACCCCGGTAACCTTCGCGCGGAATTGCGCCTCGCGCCGCAACGACGTCCTCGCCCCCGGCATGTGCGCCTGCACGCTGTCTCCCGTCGACCCCAGCGTAATCACCATGCCTTCGCTCGCCGCAAACACCGAATCAAATTCTTCCCGCGCCTGCCGCAGAATCGTATCCACCATTCGGTCCGTCGAATCCGGATCGTGATGGAACAACACCAAAGTCTTCGCTCCCGTCTCGCGCGCTAGCTTCACGCCTTCCTGCCACGACGAGTGCCCCCAGCCCTTCCGCGTCGTTTTCAATTGCTCCGGCGTAAACTGCGCATCATTAATCAGTATGTCTGCGCCCGCCGCCAGCTCTCGCAAACTCTCATCCAGTTTCGGATCGCCTGGCTCGTTGTCCGTCGCGTAAACCACTATCCCCGCTGGCGTCTCAATCCGAAACCCCAGGCATCCCTGCGGATGGTTCAGCCACTTCGCCGTAACTTTGCTTTCCCCAATGTTGAACGTATCCCCGCCCTCCACTTCCTTGAACTTCCTCTTCGCGTTCATTGCCGACATGTCCACGGGGAAATACGGCAGCGCCATTTGAGCTTCAAAAACCTGTTTCAAACTGTCGCGCCCCAAAAACTTCGACCGGAAACTATAAAAGTGAAACTCATTATTTTCCGCATAAAGCGGCGAAAAAAACGGAATTCCCTGAATGTGATCCCAGTGATAATGCGTCACAAAAATATGCGTCTCAGGATTTCCGCCGCCATTCGGCGTCGCCCACCGGCTCCCCAGCATCCGCAGCCCTGTGCCGCAATCCAGAATAAACTGAGTCCCGTCCGGTGCGATCAGTTCGAGGCAAGGCGTGTTCCCGCCATACCGCCACGTCGCGGGATCCACTGTCGGCGTCGACCCTCGAACGCCCCAAAAACTCAATTTTGCAATGGGAGCCGTCATGTCCCTCGGCGCACACCCTCTGCGTAGGCCATTCCCGCCGCAACTCACACGGAAGGGGAAGCTAGTTCGATGTTGGCAGCCACAACGAAATGCGTCAATGAATTCACACCACAGACGTGTCAAACTGCCACCTAAGCGGGTGGCAACTCAGTCCGGCCGTAGCACAGGCTTGCCCTGAACCTCGAAGGGCACTCCTGCCTGTGCGGTTTGCCACATCTTACGGTCGGATGAGTTCTGCGCAACACGCTGCGCTCGCGTAAAATGGAACAAATGGACCGGATGCGCGACAATTCCTCAGATCCCACGCACGATCAAAGCGACGGGCACAACCACGACCCTGAGCGCGGCCACCACGACGTCCACGTGCATCACCCGCATTCGCATTCTCACCACGGCCACGACCATCCGCCCCTCCGCCCCTCGGTACTCGGCTGGGCCATGGTCGCCACTCTTGGCTTGGTCGTCGCCGAAATCTTCGGCGGCCTCCTCGGCCGTTCCGTCGCCCTTCTAAACGACGCCGTCCACAATCTCTCCGACGTTCCGGCCTTGGGAATCTCCTGGCTCGCCATGCGCTGGGCCGAGCGTCCCGCCGACAGCGAAAAAACCTACGGCTATCATCGCGCCGGCATTCTCGCCGCCTTCACCAACGCCGTCCTCCTCGTCCTGCTCTCGCTCTGGCTCGGCTACGAAGCGTTCGAACGCTTCCGCTCCCCCGTCCGCGTCGTCGAAAGCTGGATGATCTGGACTTCGCTCGCCGCACTCGCCGTCAACGGCGGCATCACCCTCGCCCTCGTTCGCGGCCGCGGCGACTTAAACCTGCGCAGCATCCTCGTCCACAATTTCGACGACGCCCTCTCCAATATCGCCATCATCGCCGGCGCCATCGCCATTCGAATGACCGGCGCGCTCTGGATCGACCCTCTCCTCGGCATCGCCATCGGTCTCCTCGTCCTCTGGTCCAGCATCGGCATCCTCCGCGAGTCCGCGCACATCCTGCTCGAAGGCCGCCCGCGCGAAATGCGCGTCGAAGAAGTAGCCCGGGCAATCCTCACCGTCGAAGGCGTCCAGGAAGTTCACGATATTCATATCTGGTCACTTGGTGGAGGGCATAACGCGCTGAGCCTGCACGCCCGCATTCCGGATATGCATTTGGATGCGTGCGAGCGCCTGCTTCGCGCCATTCAGGAAAAAGCGGCGAAGGAATTTAAGATCGACCACACCACCGTCCAGCTCGAGCGAGCTGGACTCCCCGCCCGTTCAGGCTACGTCATGCCCGAGCCGGTAAAAAAATAGCGCTCGCCTTCTGACCAACGCACAAGTCTGCACAAAACATTTGCGCGTGGCGAAAAAAATTGTCGCCGAAATAATCTTAGCGGGACGGAGACACGGCCCAAAAACGCGATCGGCTCTGCGCGCCGGCGAAGAGTCGGGTTTTCGGGAAGCATCGGAGAATCAGGCGGCCGGGGCGCGGAAGGTCAGGCCGCGCTGTTCGTTGAACTGCTGAGTTGCATTCAGGTCGAGCTTATCGGAGGTGACGGTGCGGCGCAGGCCTTCACTCGTGATGTAGCGGAGCGTGCCGTTTTCCCAGGCGTAGGCGGTGGCGAAGAAGAGCGTACCGTCGCGGCGAACGAAAACGTAAGGCTCCGGCTCCGCTTCCGCCGCGTCGACGGACGGTTGCGCGACGGGTGGACGATTCGGGCGAGGTTCGTAATCGCCTGGTCGAGCGGCGGCATACTGCCCGGGTTCCGGCTCGGGCTGACCGTTGTCGACTTGCTGCGCGTCAGCGGGGGGAGCGTCCTCGTCGTAATCATCCATCGGGAAGTAATATCCGCCGCCGTTGAAGAACGGGAAGAAGCCAGCGTTAAATCCGCGACGGCGATCTCGATCGTGACCGTGAATGCCGTTGGGACTGGTTGCTGCGAGGTGTGGGTAGTCGAACCCGAGGCCTGGCACGGTGTCCTGCGAACGCAGCTGGCCTGCTCTGGCAGTGCCGGTGCCGGCTGTGCGAATTGCGGTGCCCGCTCGCGGAGCCATGCGGAGGACGATTTGGCCGGAGCGTGTGCGTACGTAATGCGGGTAGCCCGCTACGGGAGCGCGGCTGCCGGAAGACATGCGAGGGGCGCTGGCTGGAGCGGAGCGCAAGGCCATGCCCATGTGGGACGCAGGCGCAGCCATTGCTGCGTGACTTCCTCCGGAAGCCATTCCTCGTTGTGCGGAAGCGATCGCGGGAAGAATCGCGAGAGAAGCAACAGCAATCAGGAAGCGGCGCATGATGATTACCTGGGGTCCCGGGCCGCCGGGCCTTTCTTGCGTGCAACTTGCGCGCACATGTATAAAGATGCGCCGTATGGGTCGGGGGTTTCAAGGGGGACAGACCGAGGAAAAGAGGCAAAGAAGTAGCGACGTAATGACGCACGATACCCACACCCCGGGGTATACAGAGAACTGTGAAGTAAACGCTTGAAAGGATTGGAGTTGCGCGCTTTCGGGGATGTTGCACGGACACAGAACGTTGGAACGCTTGAAAGCTGGAAGCGTTGTCCCGCGCAAACTGAGGTCTTGGGGCTGCCGCGCGTGGTTAAATCTTTGCCCAACTCTGGCGACTAACAGGGCCCGTTGTAGGTTTTGGGCTGGCCTTCAGCCGGTCATGTGAAATAAAGCTGCCACCTTTTGTCTAGCCCTGTGACTCTCGCTGGTAAGGCGGCACAACTGAAAGCGATTCTCTGAAGTGTTCGTGGGATACCTGGAAGGTAGCCTTGGGTGGTCTTGACAAATACGAGCCTCGCGATCAGATTCTTCGGCAGTCCGTCTCTGGCGGCCCCGCCATCGTTGGATATCCCGTAGGCCAGTTGGAACGCCTTTACAACACCGTCCGCAGGCTTCGTGTTGACTGTGAAAGTAACCGGTTCATCGTGGTTATTCGCAAATCTATTCGGCTGGCGGATCTGTGCTGTTGCGCTTTCTCCTGCTTGAAGCAGGCGATGTTTTTGGTCTCTATCTTCGTAGAAATCGAGTTTGCCCTGTTTAACGGCAAATGTCTCAGTGAAATCCACGTGGTAATGAAGGGGCGGACTCGGACGGTGCGGTGGCAGAAAGACTTCATAGAGGTGGGATAGACCCTTGTTGTCCTCGTCGCTGACGAGCATGGTCAACGTTTCGCCCGTTGTATTGTTTCTGATGGTCTGATTTTTCTTCACCCCTACTCCAGTTAAGAACCTCCATGCAATTCGATGTGCTGCAGAACGACGGCGTTACGGAGCCCTCAGAGCGACGGGAGCCGGTGTGATTCGATCGGGAGGCGGTCACGTTGCCGCCACACGAGATGGGCAGAAAGGGGCGCGCCGTGCCTGCGCCGATACCCGAACCGGCCCCTGTGACGATGACAACTTTATCTTTAAACCTGTTCATGATTCCTTCGGTGAACCTTCTTAGATGTTATGGTGCGACAGAATTCTCTCGGTAGAGTTGAACCCGCTCTCACCGAAGTCGGCGCACAAAGTGGAGATCGACCCCGGACAAAGGAGCGCCGACCTCGTGCATAGCACCGCCTATGGCGAGTGACCCGAGATCAATTGCTGCTAATCCAGTACTGTTAACCAATTCGATCACCAGCTGTTTTGCTGCGTTGTCGTCGCCGGATGTGAAGATGACGGTGCGGGGTTTGTTGGGGGAGAAGTCTTGTATCCAGGCCATCGGCATGTTGCTGATGGATTTAACGAGCCTTGCGCCGACGGCCATTTCAGCAACCATCTCGCTCGATGTACGCCCCTTCAGTGCGGCTCGCGATCTGGTCACGCCAGCCAGGCTGATGTCTGGAACAGGATCCATATGCGCGTTCGTCGCGTCAATTAGGATGCGGCCTCGCCAATCAATCCCCTTGAGAGCCTCAGCTACACTGACCCATCGCGTGGCAAGAATGACGACATCGCATTCGGCTGCCTGTTGCTTGGTCCCTGCGATGGCGGCTGGACCGAGATCGGCGACAAAATCAGCCAGTGTCGCCGGGCCTCTGGAATTGGATACTACTATGCTGTGACCAGCGGCTATCAAGTGACGGCCGAGCGTGCCTGTTACGTTCCCGGCTCCTATAAACCCCACTTTCATGACCGACCTCCTATCTCGGTTGGACTTGCGAAAAAGCATGCACCTTCAAGTGACCGCTGCAATCACCCATCGGAATAGCGCGCTTCGCCGATTATCTGGAAGCTGTGCCGCCATCCACCGGCAAGTCGATGCCAGTGATGAAGCTGCTCTCGTCGGAAGCAAGGAAGACGGCTGCCGATGCAATCTCATCCGCTGTTCCAAGTCGTCCCATGGGGATCATCTTCTTGAAGTAATCGCTTGTACCCTCGTCAGATCCTTGCGCGCCGACGTGAACCATAGGGGTCTCCGTCGGTCCAGGACTGATCACGTTCGCTCGAATACCGCGGCTGGCCAGCTCTGCGGTCCAGGTTCGGACAAAGGAGACCAAAGCTGCTTTCGTCGCCGAATACGCGCCGAAGGCCGGTATGCCCATCTGCCATGCGGCCGATCCAGAAAGGATGATCGATGCTTTGTCAGTGAGCAGCGGGAGCGCCTTCTGGACTGTAAAGTAAACCCCGCGTGCGTTCAGGTTGAAGTGTTTGTCATACGTGTCTGGCGTTGAGTCTGTGAGTGAAACAGGATCTACGACACCGGCATTTGCGAAGACGACATCGACACGTCCCTTTTCCTTTCGCACCACTTCGTAGAGATGATCAAGATCTTCGAGCTTCGAGACATCTCCCTGAACGGCCGTTACGTTCTTCCCGATCACCGATACCGCCTTATCCAACTCCGCTTGCCGACGCCCGGTGATGAAAACGTAGGCCCCTTCCTTCACGAAGCGCCTGGCCGTAGCCAGGCCGATCCCGCTATTGCCTCCAGTGATTACAGCTACCTTCCCGTCCAGTGCGCCCATTTTCTTCTCCTTTGACTTGCAATAGTCCAGGGACTTATGGAACACTCATTACAGATGTGGCGCGAGGAGCAATGGTTACACGATTTTGCGCTCTAATAACAAGTGGCGAGCGAAGGTATGAAAACAGGGGACGGAAAGACAGGACGACCGGTCAGCTTCGATAAAGACGCGGCGCTAGAGGCTGCCATGCTGCTTTTTTGGGAACGAGGCTATGAAGGGACTTCCATGGCCGATCTTACCCAGGCAATGGGACTCAGCCCCTCAAGCATCTATGCGGCTTTCGGTTACAAGCACGCCTTGTTTTCACTCGCGGTGAAGCGCTATTCGGACAGCCGGGCGCAGTACGCAACGGAGGCGTTGGAGGAGCCGACTCTCGAAAAGGTTATCCGCGCGCTCTTCGACAATACGGTTGCGTTCCTCACCACGCCCGGCCATCCACCGAGCTGTATGACGCTGGCGGGGGCGATGGGCTGCGGCGTAGACGCTGCCCCGGCGAGAGATCTCATGACGGAAGTTCGGAGACAGAACGAAGCCGCCATCAGGGATCGCCTTCTCGAAGCTCGAAAAAGCGGAGAGTTGTCGAAGGACATCAACGTCGACGACTACACGCGGTACCTGTCATCGATTCTCGCCGGCTTATCCGTCCAGGCAGCGAATGGATCGACGAAGGCGGAACTGAAGCGGACCTCGCAGATGGCCCTTCGGCATCTGGGTTACTAAGACTTGTGGTTGTCACAACGAAGCCGGTTACTAATGCTCGCTCCGAGGAACACGTGTTTTGCAACACCGCAGCTAAAAAGTTTTTCAGGGCGAACCGAACAGCACACAACGCAGCACCCGCGCGCATAGCAGCACTGAAGCCGACGCTTCTACGATTACCGGGACTCTACAACGAGCGTAGAAAGTTGATCAAATCCTGCTGCCCCGTGGTGCTCAGCCGGTTGAATTGATCGATCACCTTGTTTGCCTCGCTCCCCACACTCTTGTGCGCCCTGATAGCCTCGACCAGGTTGCTGGTCCTCCCGTCATGCAGGAAAAAGATGCGTTGTCCGACACCCCAGAGCGGCGCCGTCCGGAACTCGTCCGGGCCTGCCGCGCCTTGCGTGATACCGTCAGCCAACCCTGTTCCCATGTGGTGGACAAGGATGTCGGAGAAAAGGTTTACCGGCTGGTTGGAAAGCGCAACGCTGGGGCTCGTCGATGAGCCGCTCGCGATCTTCTTGCCGGTCGTAAACGATGGCGTGTGGCAGTGCACACAACCCACTTTCGTAAAAACGGCGCGCCCTTTCACGATCGACGGCGTGTCCGGCGCGGGCGCGGGTGGCGCAAGCATCCTCATAAAATCGGCAAACGCTTCGATGTCGGAGAGCACCGCGGTATTGGGATTAGTTCCGGGGGTCGGCGTCGTTGTGAAGTTGTTCGTGTCTTCCGGTGTGGCGTTGAAGAGACATCCAGGCGTCTCGTCGCGCTCCTGCGGGAACAGTTCGTTGGTGACCCCCATTTCGACGTTGTAGGCCTCGCCCGCAAACATCAGCAAGGATTTGTTTTGCGCTTTCCACCCGAAGCGCGTGATGGTCCCGTCGTTGCCGCTCACGTTTACGTTGCCGCTGAGGTGCGCGTTCACGCGACCCCGGATGCCCAGCGCTGTCTTCGCGGCTGCGTTCGCTTGACTGTTCGCGAGGATCGCCGAGTCCTGAATCGATTCAATCAGTCCGGCTCCAAAGACTGGCGTCGGGATGCGAAAAATAATGTTGTGATTCCCGCCCTGACCGGTAAGCGGGTTTCCCGCCGGCAAAAAGTCGAATTGCGCGATATTGCAGCCCACGGCGTCGGCGCGCCCGGTAATCACAAAGACGGCGTGCACCTCGCCGTCGTTCGCGGCGTCCGGACTCTTCTTGAACCGCGCTTCTCGCACGGGCCCATTTGGGACGATAAACCACGGCACGATATTTTTTGCGCCATTCAGGGTGGCGACTTTGACCTCGGGGTTCTGCGCGGGGCTCGAGCCGCCGCCGGCCGGCTGCGCGTGGCACGACAAGCACTGGTTGGAGTTGAAGCGCGGTCCAAGCCCGTTGTTTGTGCCGCCGGTCACGACTTCGATTTCCGCGAACCGCGCGAGCCCATCCTGGAAAAACGCCGTTTCATCCGCGGTAAGCCCATTCAGTGGGCCGCCCGCGCCTGCCGCGCCGCCTCGCACCCCGGGGTCCACGGGGCCTTGCCCTGTTTGCCCCAGCGTACAAAGGCACGCAGCTAGAACCAGGGCCGCGGCCACACCAAACCGTTTCAGACGCAACGCTAGCGATTGGATTTTCATGCGTGCACCTCCCGGATTGCTGAGGCTGGGCGTTTCAGTGGGCTCTACTTTACCAGTTCCAAAATAAGAAAGGTGAGGAAAACTCTGGACTATTATTTTAAATACCGTATTGGATAACCAAAGATGATTTCGATGAACCGCAGCGTTCGTATGATTGACGGACAAATTTAGTGGGCAGGAAAGGTTATAAAGAATGTGCTAATTTTTCGGTGGACTTGGCAAGAAATAAAACGAGCGTTGCACAGGTTCGGGACTATCTCGTCGCGCTGGACACCGGTGCCGGAGGAATACAGTCCAGCAAGATTGAACTGCGCGTAGGCATTTCCTTTCTCCGCGGCCCAGGTCCATAGTTTCACGGCTTCCTCTATATTTTTGTCTATGCCTTGGCCATTCAGGAGGATGCTTCCGAGGCGTGTCGCTGACTCGGCATCGCCAAGATCGGTAGCTTGCCGATACCAAGTAACTGCTTCTTTGCGGTTCCACGGGACGCTAGGGCCGGGCGATTACACGGTCACGGCCGGTGGTCACCCGGTGGGTCAACGCCGGCACCGCTGGTGCTCTCGATCATCGAAATTATCAGTGGTGGTGTCATGGCATCCCAAAACCAAATGACACCAGCACCAAATTATCGGTGTCGAGAGAAAAAGTGCATATTGTGACTATAATGATGCCGCGTTGGGCGTGGTTTCGGCTTGATGAATCGAGAGCGCGGATGGTTGGGGGAGATGATGAAAGTGCACGTTAGGCGTGGAGATTGGTTGGAGGGTGGGCGGATTTTTGGGGTGGCGTTGTTGGTGGCGGCGGCGTTCGCGATGTGCTTTCCGTTTGGGGCGAGTGCGCAGACGGTGGATGAGGTGATTGCCAAGAATATAGCGGCGCGCGGAGGATTGGAGAAGTTGAAGGGGGTGCAGAGTATTCGGACATCGGCGAAGCTGACGCAGGGATCGTTTCGCGCGGACTTTCGGCAGGAAGGCAAACGCGGAGGGAAGGTGCGCGAGGAGTTCATCATTCAGGGGTTGGCGCAGATTCAAGCTTACGACGGGAAGACCGGGTGGCAGATTTCTC
>DASXMM010000239.1:0-3469 GCA_036495665.1 Candidatus Acidiferrum sp.
GAGTCCGTGCGTAATCAGCAGCAGCGGCACGATCAAAGTCGGAAGGAAGAACGTGGCTCCCAACTGTCCCGCCAGGAGTCCCGTGTGATTGCCCTGGTAGAAAACGTTGAGCAGATCGGCCGTCCCCACGAGGCTGAACAACCATGCGGCCGCCACGCCAGCCCCGCTGGGAAGTAATAGCAGCGCAAGCAACGCAAGTATCGCCGCGAAGAGGTCCCCATAGGCCGCGTAACGTGCGAAGGCAGGCGGAAGATCGGGTGACACGACGCCGGGAACCAGGAGCGCCAGCCCGATGAAGCGGAAGCTGTGGAGCACAAGCAAAGGCCGCAACGCTTCGACCCGTTGCCGTTGGCGAAGTTCCGGCCAGATATATCGAGCGGTGACGATCCCCCACGCGATGAAGCTAAATGCAATGCTCAGGAAAAACCAGATCATTTGTTGTGGCATGATGAATCTCTCCCCTTTTGAATTCCAGCTATTGACGAATTCCGGCCATTGATTCTTAACTCTGGAGCGTCACTGCTGCGCCATCAGTGCCCTCAGCGGCATCAAGGGTCCGACGGGAATATACTGCTCATCCATCAACTGTTCCTTCGCGAGCGGCAGCGTTTCCATAATGGCTCGTGCCTCCTCCTCGGTCTTCGCGTCGACCACGAAGACGACGCCTTTGCCATCGCCGCGCGAGTACCACTGCCGGATTTTCCCGTCGAGGTAGAGCTTCACAGTGGCGCGAATCTCTGCCGGTATTACGGCCATGATTTGGTCAGGGGTTACGCCCTTCTTGGGAGTCTCAATGACGATGACTTCGGTGGTTTTAGGTATAGCTATGCTCGGCACGCCTGAGGAGCCCGCAGGCTGGGATTGCGCCAGCGACGCTGCGGGAAGCACTGCCATAAGAAAAGGGATCATAAGTTTCACAAGGTTATCCTTTCAGTTTGGGCTCGTTCCATTCGCCATAAAGAGTACAACCGTACTCTATGTGGAGAAAATTTTTAGCCTTCCACGAAGCTCTTGATAAAGAACTTCCTCGCCTCCATCAACATCTCCTCGCGCCTCTGCGGGTCCGGAGTCACGCGGATCATCATCAACACGCCCGCCATACTCGGGAACAACAGCCTGCACTTCGCCTGTTTTTCTTCTCGCGTCTGACCAGGAAAAAATGGCAATACCCGCTCCCGATACGCTTCCAGCGCCGCCTCAATCCGCTTCCGCACGGCCAACGGCTTTCGTGCCAGCTCCGGCCCCAGCGCGGCGCGCACGCAACCGCTTCCCAGCGAATTCGCGTGGCCCGTGCTTAGATACCGTTCGATGATGGCGCGCAGACCCTCACCTTCGGGCGCGGACTTTGCAGCCTCCACCATGCCTCTTCCCGTCTCATCGAGTGCCCGTACCACCGCTTCCGCGAACAGGTCGTCCTTGCTCTTAAAATGCCGGTAGAAGCCCCCTTTTGTCAGGCCTACCTTTTTCATCACCGTCCCGATGCCGCTGTCGTCCCCGCCGCGCTCGCGGAAGGAGCGAGCCGCCACGGAAAGAATGTTCTCGTGATTCTGTGCTTTGTGTTCTCGCGAATATCGCATGGCTTTAGAGTACGTCCGTACTCTACAGCCTGTCAAGCCCAAAAAATTGATCCTGCCAATCCCCGCCGCCATCGTCCTAATTTGACGGTCTCTGCATCCAACGGTAGACTCTAGCTTCTACGCGGCTTGACCTCGCGTTTAAATCCGCAGGCATAATGAGACGCACAAACCAGAACGGCGAAAGAAGAATTGAGGAGGCAGCATGGCTACATCGGTAGCGCCACGAGTTTTCAAGAATTTTATTAATGGGGAATGGGTGGAATCGCGGAGCGGGCAGGCTTACGAGAACCGCAATCCGGCGGACGCCGATGAGTTGGTCGGGATGTTTGTGTCTTCGACGTCCGAGGACGTGGACGCGGCTGTGGATGCCGCGAAACAGGCTTACAAGAAATGGCGCTTGGAGCCGGCGCCGAAGCGCGCGGAGATTTTGTTTCGCGCGGCGGAGCTGCTGGTGCAGCGCAAGGAAGACTATTCGAAGGACATGACCCGCGAAATGGGGAAAGTGTTGGCGGAGACGCGCGGCGACGTGCAGGAAGCCATCGATATGACGTATTACATGGCTGGGGAGGGGCGGAGGCTGTTTGGGCAGACGACTCCTTCGGAATTGCCGAATAAGTTTGCGATGAGTGTGCGGCAGTCGATTGGCGTGTGCGGGATGATTACCCCGTGGAATTTTCCGATGGCGATTCCTTCGTGGAAAATGACGCCCGCGTTGATTAGCGGGAATACGGTTGTATTGAAGCCGGCCGAGGATACGCCGCTTTCTTCGTACCACTTAGTGCAGGTGCTTACGGAGGCGGGGATTCCGCCGGGGGTGGTGAATATCGTAAGCGGAAACGGGCCGGGTGCGGGTGCGCCTTTAGCGGCCAGCGAGGATGTGCCGGTGGTGAGCTTTACCGGTTCAACCGCGGTAGGGCGGTTGATTGCGCAGGCTTGCGCGCCTTCGTTTAAGCATTGCAGCCTGGAGATGGGCGGGAAGAACATCATCGTCGTGATGGACGACGCGAATCTTGATCTCGCGGTGGATGGCGCGGTGTGGGGCGGATTTGGGACAACGGGGCAGCGATGCACGGCGGCTAGCCGCGTGGCAGTACACAAGAGCATCTACCATGAGTTTGTTACGCGGTTTGTCGATCGCGTGAAGCGGCTGCGCGTCGGCAATGGGCTGGACTCGGACGTGGATATGGGGCCTTGCATCAACGAGCAGCAACTAAAGACGGTCATGAGCTATGTGGAAATCGGGAAGAATGAGGGTGCGAAGCTTTTGACCGGAGGGAATCGTCTTGACGACGGCGCTTATGCAAAAGGCTGGTTCCACGAGCCGACGGTGTTTGGCGATTGCGCGCCGAACATGCGGATTGCGCAGGAAGAAATTTTTGGCCCCGTCGTGTCGGTGATTCCAATTGACTCGTTCGAACAGGGAATTGAAGTCGCCAACGGCGTGCCGTATGGTTTGTCCGCGTCGATTTATACGCGCAATGTGAATCAAGCGTTCCAGGCTACGCGCGACCTCTACACCGGAATTGTTTATGTGAATGCGCCGACGATTGGCGCGGAAACGCATTTGCCCTTTGGCGGTACCAAGCAAACCGGGAACGGGCACCGCGAAGCGGCAATCGCGGCGATTGACTTCTTCTCCGAATGGAAGACGATTTACATCGATTATTCGGACAAGCTGCAGCGCGCGCAGATCGACAATAACTAGCCGAAGCGCGTTTGCGGTCGCGAAACGTAGCCCAAGCGCGTTTGCCGCCGCGAAACGTTCGAATAGCCCGCATTGACGGTGCTTGACACGCTTTCTACAATATAGGTAGCACTCTTTAGCGCTTAGCGTAGAGTGCTGCTATGAGGAATCCAGCCTTACAAGAGCGGCGAAACCGCCAGATTCTGGC
>DASXMM010000240.1:0-2535 GCA_036495665.1 Candidatus Acidiferrum sp.
GAGCATCACCTCGCCGGGACCATTAAGCTGGTTCCCGGAGTTGCCGAGGAATTGCTGGGCACAAAAGCATTCTACGTCCGCGCTGGATTGTTCAAGGACGTCGATATCGTCCTGGGCGCGCACGTGGAGTCGCAGTTTTCCACTTCGTATGGCACCGGCAACGGCGAGTGGAGCGGCCTCGTGTCCGTGCAATATTTTTTTCACGGCAAAGCAGCGCACGCCGCAGCGGCGCCGTGGGAAGGGCGAAGCGCGCTGGATGCGGTGGAGCTGATGGACACCGGATGGGATTTTCGGAGGGAGCATCTGCGGCCCGCGCAACGGTCGCATCGCGTGATCATCAACGGCGGCGATCAGCCCAACGTTGTGCCTTCTGAAGCCGCCGTCTGGTATTACTTTCGCGAGCTGGATTACCCGCACATCAAGGAACTCTACGGCTTGGGGAACATCATGGCGGAGTCGGCCGCGAAAATGACGGGCACGACCGTCGATCATAAGCTGGTGGGCTCGGCGTGGCCACCCTATTTAAACCAGGTGATCGCCGAGACGCAGCAGAAAAACGTCGAGGCGGTCGGCATGCCGAAGTGGAGCGAAGCGGATCAGACGCTGGCGAAAGCTCTGCAAAAAGAGATTGGCGCGAAGGTGGAAGGGCTGAAAGAAAAAATCGAGCCGCTCTCCGAGCCGGTGAAAAAGCCAACCGGCGGCGGTTCCGATGACATCGGCGATATTTCGTGGAACGTGCCGATGGTCTACCTGATGTATCCGGCAAACATTCCGAATCTGCCGGGGCACAGTTGGGCGGATGGCGTAGCGATGGCCACGCCAATCGCGCATAAAGGCTCGACCGCCGGCGCCAAAGTGCAAGCCATGACCGCGCTCGATTTTTTGCTCCAGCCGGTGCTCGTGCAGCAGGCATGGGATTATTTTCGGAACGTGCAAACGAAGGAGATTCACTACGAAACGTTTCTAAGTCCCGACGATAAGCCCGCCATAGAAATGAACAAGGAAAAAATGGAGAAATTCGCGCCGCAACTCAAGAAATATTATTACGACCCGGCGAAGTTCAAAACGTATCTGGAGCAACTCGGGATTCAGTATCCAACCGTGCGGAGCAATCCCTAGAGGCATCGCGGGCGGGCTTCACGCATTCCTTGCGACGTCGCCCAGCCAAACGTCAAGGATGCGAAGCTGGCTTTCCGTTACGTGCTCGTGGAATCGGATGCCCATGCCGAGACCCGGCTTTACGTAAACCACGAGAGCTCGCGTCTTGAATGTTTCATTGCCGCGCCGCAGCTGCAGCTCGATCAGGGCGCCCTTCGGAGACGGTTTCAGAGTGTCCAGATAGCAGCCCGTCCGGCTGACATCCGCGGTTCGAGCTGTTAGTTTGGCACCGCCGAGGATTTCCGTTACTTCCGCGACGACGATCAGTGGATAGCGGGGAGCATCACGACGATCGGCCATCACATCCGGCATTCAGTCTCCTTTGCCTCGAGAGACATGAAGCACGCGAACCATTCCCGGGGGAATTTTGTCGCGGCAGGAGAGATGGCCCTAGGTTTATTCTGGCGGGACGGCTTGCTTGGGGCAAGGCGTCATCACTTGCCTGGCCTCAATAGGTAAACCGCAGGGGGCTAAACTGCGGAGTTAAACCGCGGAGTAAGCTACGGGCGTAAACCACACGAGGTAAGCCGGGCGCGGCTTTTTGTCGCGGCAGGGATCAGTCCTCTGGCAACTTCGGATCGGACGCGGCGCCCACCGCGCCCTTGCGGTCCGCGCCACGGAGAGTTCCACCGGCATCGCGGAAAAAAGAGCGGTGACCGGTGCGGCCGTAGCTGAGAGGCGTGGCGGCAAGTTCAAATTTTGCCGGAGCGCCCAAAGTGCTGGCGCCGACGATCACGTAGCGGAACGAATAGCCGTTTTTCATGCCAGCGGAGAGCTCGGACTCGAGGAAACCTGCCGCGTCCGGGGTGGCCGGGCCACGCAAGGGAGGTCCGAGACTGGAGAGGGACTCGGGGAGCCTCGCGAATTTGCGCCGGTAATTTTCAACCGCTTCGGCGATTTGCTTCATCGATTCGATGGCGGTTATCTCGTTTTTGTCGGCTTCGGCGGAGTCCCATTCGAGTTCGAGGGAAGGCAAGTCGAGAAGCACGACGCCAAGGGAGAGAATTTTCCATTCGCCGCCCTCGCGCACCAAGCCCATGATGACCTGAATCGCGCTGGCGCCCGAGGAATCCGTTGCGTCGCGCAGATCCACCGGCAGGAAGGCCATGTTGTCGCGAGTGTCGGCGCCGCCGAGCTGAATCTCCGCGGCTCCGGCGGGGGTGTCGCAGCGCACGATGGGCCGGCCTCCGGGATTGACGGTGACGCTCGGCTTGCCCGCCTCGTTGAGCAGCACGAAGCGCTTCATGAAGGCGACGCGCGCCGCGGGCGCCATGCGCGCGAACGATTCTTTGTTGCGAGCGGTGAGAAAGCGAGCGAAGTCGTCCTGATTTTGCGAGCACGCGGCTGTCAAGACATCGCGAAGAGCGGCCAATGGTC
>DASXMM010000241.1:0-4152 GCA_036495665.1 Candidatus Acidiferrum sp.
CAGCCCCCAGACGCCGCCGCTAGTGCCAACGTCCACGTAGTGAACCTTCTTCGGAGCCAGATCCTTCGCGCGCCGAATGTCATCGATGTAATAAGAATTGCCGCCGTCGATCAGGATGTCTCCGGCTTCGAGGTGTGGCACAATGCCGGCGATGGTTTCATCGACCACCGCTGCGGGAACCATCAGCCAGATGGCGCGGGGCTTTTGAAGTTTGTTGACGAAATCGTCGAGCGAAGTAGATCCGGTCGCACCCTCACCGACGAGCTGCTTCACGGAGTCGGGGCTGCGGTCGTAGACGACAGACGTGTGGCCGTTCTTTAGCAGGCGCCGAACCATGTTGGCGCCCATCCTTCCAAGACCGATCATACCAAGTTGCATCGCGATAGCTCCTGTGTCTTCCGTATTGTGAAAAACTCGTGCGTTTGCTTTTTAAGCGAGCGCTTCGTTGACCGCGTTTGTAAGAGTAGCCAGCCCCGCCGCGACGTCTTTTCCGAGATGGACGCGCAACGCGCGACGGCCGCGCTCCGCGAGCACAGCAAAATCTCCGCGGGCCTGAGCCGCTTTGACTACGCCAAAGGTGTACGTTTGGCCCGGAACGAGAATGTCCACGGCGTCGTCACAAGTGATTTGCAGAAAAACGCCGGAGTTGGGGCCGCCTTTGTACGCCTGGCCCGTGGAATGAAGGAAGCGCGGGCCAAAACCGAGAACGGTGGCGACCTTTTTGTTGTCGCGCACGGCGAGGCGGATGGTTTGCAGGGCTTCTTCGTGCGCTTCGTTCATGGTGATGTAGCCGAGCACGCCGAAATAATCACCGGTGGTGATGCGCGCGAGATGTTTCTTCAAAAAGCCGGTGAGCGTGCCGCCGCCTTTGAGTGCGGTGGCATTTGCTGTATCGGCGTAGAGCTTGCAGCCATCGCCGGTGAAGAAGGGGGATTCGGACGGAAGTTTGCCGGTGGTCTCGTATTCGGTGGTTAGTTTCCGCGTTTCTATTTTGCTGGCTTCGACATCGGGCTGATTGAAAGCATTGATGCCAATAATCGAGCCGGCAACGGCGGTGGCAATTTCCCAGCGGAAGAATTCCTGGCCAAGATTGTAGATGTCCGGCAACACGATGCGTACAACGGGCTGGCCAGCTTTGGCGAGCGCGTCGATGGCGGCGGATTGCTCCTTGTCTGGGTCGGACTCGAGACGCAAATAGGCGAAAACGCGGTCGTTGCCGTAGGCGTTGGGTTTGGCGAGGCGTTCGCGATCTACGGGAATGATGCCTTTGCCGGATTTCCCCGTGGACTCGGCGAGCAACTGCTCGAGCCACGCGCCAAGATCGAAAATTCCCGGCGAGGTGACAATCGTCACCTTGTCGCGACCCTGCGTTGCAGCGACGCCGAGAACGGCTCCCAGGATGACGCCCGGGTTGGTGGTGGCGTCGGTATCCTGCCCGCAGGCATCGACCATTTTTTGGGTGTTTTTGAGAAATTTAGGGATGTCGATACCCATCACGGCGCCCGGAACCATGCCGAAATTGGAAAGGGCGGAGTAGCGTCCGCCGATACTGGGCACGCCCATGAAGATCTTGCGAAATTTGTCTTTCTCCGCGACACGCTGCATTTTTGAGCTGGGATCGGTGATAGCGATGAAGCGGTTGCCGACTTCTTTCTCGCCGACCTTCCCTTTAACGCGCTCAAAAAAGTATTGCTTGTAGATGTTGGGTTCGAGAGTGCTGCCGGATTTGCTGGAAACGATACAAATAGTGCTGTTGAGATCGACTTTCTCTTCGGTCGCTTTGATTTGGGCGGGGTCGGTGGAATCGAGGACGTGAAGGTCCGGGTAGCCGGAGGAGGTACCGAAAGTCATGCGAAGGACTTCCGGGCAGAGGCTGGAGCCGCCCATTCCGAGCAAAAGAGCGTTTTTGAACTTCGCGTCTTTTATGTCGGCCGCAACAGCTTTTAATTTGTCGATGTTTTCGATTTGCTGTTCGGTGATGTCCAGCCAGCCGAGCCACTTGTCTTCGTCGGTCTTGGTCCAAAGCGAGGCGTCTTTTTGCCACAGCCGCTTTACTTTGCCGTTTTTCTTCCAATCTTGCAGTGAGGCGTTTACGTCAGTCGCCAGCTTATCAGGGAGGGTGTAGGACTGGCGATTCACGCTCACGCATGCACCCCTGCGCTTTTCCCCGTGGCATCGAGAAGCTGCTTGAACGCGTCGGCAAAGAGTTTCACGCCGTCGACGAGAAGTTTGTCGGTGACTTCTTTCATGGAGATGCCGGCTTTGGCGAGATTGTCCATGGTGGTGCGCGCGCCGTTAACGTCTTCGGTCAGGCTGTTGCGGAGTTTGCCGTGGTCGCGGAAGGCGTCGAAAGTTGCCGGGGGAATGGTGTCGACAGTGTCGGCGCCAATGAGTTCTTCGACGTAGATGACGTCGCGATACTTGGGATTTTTCGTGCTGGTGCTGGCCCAGAGCAGGCGTTGGGTTTGCGCGCCTTTGGCGGCCAAAGCATTCCAGCGAGCGCCGCTGAAGAGTTCCTGATATTTCTTGTAGGTGAGCTTGGCATTGGCAATGGCGATTTTCCCGTGGAGACCTTCGAGCAAAGCCTTTTGCGACGGGTCTGAAGTGGTTTTCAATTTTTCGTCAAGCTTGCTGTCGATCAGAGTATCGATGCGGCTCACGAAGAAGCTGGCGACGCTGGCGATGTGGCTGACGTCCTGGCCCTTTGCAGCGCGGGCTTCGAGCGCGGCGAGAAAAGCTTCAGCAACTTTCTCGTAGGCGGACTGCGCAAAGAGCAAGGTGATGTTGATGTTGAGGCCGTCTTCCAGAAGCTGGCGAATGGCAGGGATGCCTTCGGGCGTCGCCGGAACCTTGATCATCACGTTCGGGCGATCGACGGACTTCCAGAGGCGGCGGGCTTCTTCGATCGTGCCTTTGGTGTCGTTGGCGAGATAGGGAGAGACTTCGAGGCTGACATAACCGTCGCGGCGCTTCGACTCGGTGTAGACGGATTTGAAGATGTCGCAAGCGTCTTGCACGTCGCGGATGGCGATTTTCTCGAAGACGCCTTTGGCGTCGAGTTTTTTCGCGTCGGACGAGCCCAGAATGTCGGAGTAGACGCTGCTGCCGGTGATCGCTTTTTCAAAAATCGAGGGGTTGGAGGTCATGCCGCGAAGTCCGTCGTCATCGATATATTTTTTCAAGCCGCCGCCGGTGAGCAGGTCTCTGCGAATATAGTCCATCCAGGGAGATTGGCCGTAAGAGAGCAGCGCTTTCAGGGGATTGGCGCCTTGGGCTGCGGTGCCAGGATTTGGGATTGTCGTGGTCGTCGTCATAATGGTTCTCCTCTAGTGGTGGCAACTTATTCGGCCTCCATTGTACTCCCTGAGAGTACGGCCGTGTCTGCGACTTCCTCATTTTGACCAATGCTGGCGATTGGCCTGCCGGCTTAGGTACCGGTGCAGTACTTTTTTTCGATGGCTGCCACTTTGCCAAGGCGGCGAACGTGCCGCTCGCCATTGGAAAATGTCGCGCCCATGAACGCTTTGATCAAATCCTCGGCGAGCGCGATGCCGATGACGCGGGAACCCAGCACGAGCACGTTGATATTGTCGTGCTCGACGCCCTGGTGCGCGGAATAGGTGTCGTGGCACATGCCAGCGCGAATGCCGGGAAGCTTGTTTGCGGCAACGCTGGCGCCAACGCCGCTGCCGCAGATCAGGACGCCGCGTTCGGCTTTGCCGGCAAGTACCGCGAGGCCGAGGGCTTCGGCAAAATCAGGATAATCGTCGGCGGGATTTTCCACGTGAGCGCCAATGTCCAGCACTTCGTGGCCTTCCTTACGCAGCACTTCCCCCATTTCGTTCTTGAGATCAAAGCCTGCGTGATCGGAACCGATGACAACCTTCATGATGTAAGGCTCACTTTCCCAAGACTTCTTGGACTGCCGCGAGAACATTCTCGATCTCGAAGCCGAATTTCTTGAGCAAATCTTTCAGTGGGGCGGAAGCGCCGAAGGAACGCATGCCGATGATTTTGCCCTTGGGGCCGACGTAGCGATCCCATCCGAAAACGGATTGCATTTCGACGGAAACGCGGGCGGTCACGCTACTCGGCAGGACGGATTCTTTATACGCAGCGTCCTGCTTTTCGAAGAGTTCAAAGCTGGGCATG
>DASXMM010000242.1:0-3369 GCA_036495665.1 Candidatus Acidiferrum sp.
CTTCAACCCACGCCGCAACCCATCCTCCACGGCATCACCATTCGCGAATTCAACATCTCCCCCGACGGCCGCTTCCTCGCCGTAGTCCTCCCCGGCAAACGCAATCTCGAACTCTTCCCTCTTCCCAATTAATCCCAGCAGTAGGACAGACATTCCCGTCTGTCGCCTCTCCGCGTTGTAGGGCGCAATACACTGCGCCCATCTTGGCAAGACCTCTCCGCCACGTTCGCATTCCTCACTCAAAAATAAAAATCCCCCGCAACCACACGCGGGGCATAAAAATCGTAAGCGTACGCTCAGGGCCTTGTTGACAAGCGGCGACGAGAGTGGCAACTCCAACAATCGCTGTTAACGAGGACGTCCAAAAAACAAGACATAGCCGTCAACGTCTTCGACTTCGAAGCCACGCAGACCGTCATGGGTATCTTGAAGAGGTTTCGAAAAGGTGACACCGCGCGACGTAAACTCGGCCGCCAGCGCGTCAGGATCGCGTACGGAAGCGTAAGCGTCCCACGGGACCCACGGGTGGCGCTTGCAGTTGGGGAGCGGTTCCACGCCGACAGCCTTGAGGAAGATCATGGCTCCATCGCGCCGCACAATAGCAAAAAAAGGCTCCTGATCCGGCTCTTGGTGTTCGATGTCAAAACCAAGCATCTTGCAATAGAAGGTAAGCGCCGCCGGGACGTTTCGCACGATAAGGGATGGTGAGATGCTGGTTAAAGCGGCCTGTTTCATGTATAGCCTCCGTTGGTACAAACACCCCCAGAGCTGTCTCTACTGCTTCAATTCTCTAACCCTTTTCCGATGTTCCACCAAAACGCACGCATCTTCCACCACAATCAACCCCGCCGCCCGCGCCCGCTCCGCTGCGTCCGCATTCTCGATCCCCAATTGCATCCACACCACTTTCGCCCCCACGCGGATCGCGCTCTCCACCACTGGCGGCACATCCTCGGCCCGCCGAAACACATCCACAATCTCTATCTTCCCCGGAGCATCCTCCAATTGCCCGTAACTCTTCTCCCCTAAAACCTCCGTCTCGTTCGGATTCACTGGAATAATCCGATATCCCGCGCTCTGCATGTACTCCGTCACTCCATAACTCGGCCGCGCCGGATTCGAAGACAATCCCACCACGGCAATCGTTTTATAGTTTTTCAGGATTTCCAGAATGGGATCAGCCGCAGCCTTAACCCCGTCCGGCAACAACACCCTCATCGCGCCGCCAATTCGCCTTTACCCGCCCGCTTCCGCAAAATCTCGCCCATCGCCGCAAGGCACTTGTCATTTTCTTCCGCCGTCCCAACCGAAATGCGAATCCCCTCAGGAAGCCCCATCCACCCTAGCGGCCGCACAATCACGCCCATCTGCAAAAGCTCGTCGCAAATCTCTTTTGCGTCCGGCCCAACATCCATAAAAATAAAATTCGTCTCGCTAGGCACTGGCCGCAACCCAAGCGCAGCCAATCCATCGCTCAGTCGTTTCCGCTCGCTCGCATTCGTCGCGATACAGCGGTCCACATGCTCGCGATCGTCAATCGCCGCCAACGCCGCCGCCTGCGCCACACCCGACGTATTAAATGGCGTCTTCAGCTTGTTCATCGCGGCCAGCAATTCCGGTCGCCCGATCGCAAACCCAATGCGCATCCCCGCCAACCCGTAAACCTTCGAAAACGTCCGCAGGATCAACAAATTCTTCCGCCGCCGATAAATCTCTTCCGACTTCCGCCGGTTCAAGCTCGGCGCGTAATGGATGTAAGCCTCATCCAATACAACCAAAACGCCGTCAGGCACCTTCTCCAGAAATTTCTCAAGCTCGTCCGTACGAAACGCCGTCCCGGTAGGATTGTTAGGATTAGCCAGATAAATCACACCCGTCTTCGGAGTGACAGCCTTCGCCATCGCATCCAGATCAAACGCAAAGTGTCGCTGCGGCACCAACACCAACTCCGCCCCGCTAGCCCGAATCGCCACCGAAAACGGCGCATAACTTCCGTGCGATGTCAGCCCCTGCAACCCAGCCCGCAAACACACCCGCGAAGCCAAATCAATAATCTCGCTCGATCCCAACCCTACAAAAATTTCCTCCATTGAGACGCCCGTCCGCGACGCAAGTTGCTCGCGCAACAAATGCGTCCCGCCATCCGGATACCGATGCGCATCCGCAAGCGCCTTCTTCGCCGCTTCCACCGCCTTCGGTGAAGGCCCCAGCGGATTCTCATTCGAAGCCAGCTTCACCGCACAAATCTTCAGCTCGCGTTCCACTTCCTCAATCGGCCTACCCGGCACATACACCGGCAACCCTCGAATGTAATCCGGTATCAAGTCCTCAATTGTCCGCGCCATATTCCCCATTCTTCTCGACGAACTCTGCGTTTCTCTGAATACTCTGTGTAAGTCTTTTGACTTTTCCATTCTCGCACGCCGAAACGAATGTCGCATATTCCGCGCTATCCGGCGTGCTCACCCGCTAACCGCCATTTTGTCTCACTACTTCTCTACTTCATCACCTCTTTACTTCTCCGCGGCCGCCGCTTTTTTCAACTCGGTGACCTCTTTCGCCGTCAAAGCCCGAAACCTCCCCGGCTCCACATCCAAAATCAAAGGCCCCATCCGCACCCGCCGAATTTTCTCCACCAAATGCCCCACGCGCTCAAACATCCTTCGAATCTGCCGATTCCGTCCCTCAATCAAAACCACCTCATACCAGGGATTCTGTCCATCCTCAAAAAGCCGTATCTTCGCCGGCGAGGTCTTCACTCGCCGCCCATCTTCCAACTCGATCACAATCCCCGCCCGCAAACGCTCAATCCTCGTCTCGTCCGGCTTCCCGCTCACCTTCACCAAATACGTCTTCGGCATATGCTCGCCAGCTTTCATCATCCTCTCCGCCAAAGCCCCATCATTCGTCATGAGCAACAAACCTTCGCTCGCATAATCCAAACGCCCCACCGGATAAACCCGCCCCACGCTCTTCCCCAATATATCCACAACGGTCGGACGTCCCTCCGGATCGCTTACGGTCGTCACATAATTCTTCGGCTTGTTCAGCATGAGATAAACCAACTTCTCCGGCCGCGCAATCGCGACTCCATCCACACAAATTGCATCGCACTCCAAATCCGCCTTCGTCCCCAACTCACGCACAACAGTCCCGTTCAGCGTCACGCGCCCTGCCAAAATAATCTCCTCCGCCTTGCGCCGAGAAGCCACTCCGCAAGCCGCCATAATTTTCTGCAATCTCTCAAGAGCCATCAGCGAAAATTTTCCTGAAGTAAAACCAAGTCCCGGTAAGCGTGTTCTGGCTCAGCCCGGAATGGAGAAGCGACGTCCTCCGTTAGTGAGTAGTCCGCCCCCGGGCGCGGATTTC
>DASXMM010000243.1:0-5366 GCA_036495665.1 Candidatus Acidiferrum sp.
GGCCCTCAATATCAAAGACGAGCGCACCGATCACCTGGCTCGTGAAGTCGCCAAGCAAGCCGGCGAAACGATAACCGAAGCCATCCGGGTCTCTTTGGAGGAACGCCTCCAACGCCTTTCCGGCCGTCGACGCGCCTCCACACGAACCGAAAAATTACATGAAATTCTCCGGCGCGTCGACGCCCTCCCCAAGATTGACAACCGCACCGAAGATGAAATCCTGGGCTACGATGAAAACGGAATCCCCGGCTGATGGGAGCCCGCATTGGTCATTGACAGCTCTGCCTTAATCGCAATTTTCCTTAACGAGAGCGAACGCGGCGAATGGATCGAACTCATCTTGGCAGCCGAAAAACGGCTCATTTCGGCTGCCACTCTAGTGGAAGCCGGAATCGTACTCGAAGCCAGAGCTACCGAAGCTGTCGCCCGCGAACTCGATCTTTTTCTGCATGAAGCAGGCATCGAGGTCGTCTCCGTCGACGCCGAACAAGCCGATCATGCCCGCATGGCTTTTCGCAAATACGGCCGAGGCCGCCACCCCGCCAGGCTAAACTTCGGCGATTGCTTCACCTATGCCTTGGCCTCCGTTTCGGACGAACCGGTTCTGGCAAAGGGCCAGGAATTTGCGCTCGCCGGATTGAAGCTCTGCACTTAACCATCTTAGCCACCCAGCTTGCGCCTGCAACGCTTCACGGCCACGCGAATGGGCGCAGACGTCGCTTAAGTACCCTCACAAGCCACGCCTCCCGCGTCTTTCATCCCCACGGCGGCCGCCAACCTCGTCACCGAGGCTGCAGCCCACATCACATGAGTTAGTAGTGGCAGGATTGGTTTCGACTAGATTGAACTACGACATTGCGGGTTACGGGCACTACCGGGCATCGTTGCCGCGGTGTTTCCTGCGGACGCGTTGTCGCCGCTTCACATCAACGAAGATCTTCAGCGCGTACTTCGATCAAGCCCTAGAGACTGCTGCGCCAGCCACGCCTCGTCCACCGAAAGACTCTCCGTGTCGCATAGAATCACCGATCGTTCCACGACGTTCTGCAGTTCCCGAATGTTCCCCGGCCACGCATACGAAAGAAAAGCTTCCATGCTCCGTTCACTTACTCCACGTATGTCCTTCCCCGCTTTCGCCGCACAAAGATCGAGGAAGTGCTCGACCAGCAGCGGAATGTCTTGCTTTCGTTTCCGCAAAGGAGGCATCTCAATAGGAAAAACGTTAAGCCGGTAAAACAGATCGCTCCGAAACGTGCCCTCAGCGATAGCTGTGTATAAATCTCGGTTTGTCGCAGCCACCACTCGCACGTTGGTCTGAATGGTTTCCGTGCCGCCCAGCCGCTCAAACTCGCGCTCTTGGAGTACGTTTAACAAAGCCACCTGTGTTTCCGGAGGCAGCTCTCCCACTTCATCCAGGAAGATTGTCCCTCCTTCCGCAAGCTCGAACCTGCCCACCCGCCGCTGCACCGCTCCGGTAAACGATCCTCTCTCATGCCCAAACAATTCCGATGCAATCAAGTCCCGCGGCATCGCAGCACAATTCAAGCTTACGAACGGTCGCGATGACCGCCGCGACCGCCGGTGAATGGCACGCGCCACAAGCTCCTTACCCGTTCCTGTTTCCCCCGTAATCAGGACACTTGTATCTATCGGAGCGACCTTCTTGACAAGAGCCAACACTTTCCGTAAAGCCGCGGACCTTCCCACGATCTCGTCGAACATGCCTGTATGAGCCTCTTCCCGCAGCGCGAAGTTCTTGCGTTGGAATCTGCACTGCCTGGGATCCGTTAGGAATGAAACTACGCTAGCCATAACCTTCCTCCCGTTCTACAAACCGCCCGTGCTCGTTAGACCCCCTCGCTCTTTCCGCGCAGTTTGAAACCATCTCCCTTTCTGGACAACCCCAGATAGAGCTGTCGCGACCACTCTATCGGGTACTCCGGCGTCCCATTTCGGGAATCTGAAGCCGCTCTTTTGAGCCAGAAACCGCCCTCTAAACGACCGAGATTTCGCGCGGATAGACCTAACTCTGCCCGTCCTGAAGGTCGATCCGCTTCCATCCGAAAAGCCGGGCATCGACGGACCAGGCACCCGGTCCGAGCAGGGCCAGAGCGGCGCCCACCGCTCCCAACAAAATATAAATCCACGGATCTCCCGGCCGGGAAACGGCGCTCCACAGCTCTAGGACGGCCACAAGCGCCCCGGCGAAGGGTGTCCATAAACCTGCAAACAGAAGTAGCCCTGCGCCAGCCGTTACCACGTCCAAAGCGGCTATTTCGATCGGCGGCCCGCTCCTCAGCGCCGTGACCCGGCCCACAATCAAGGCGATGCCGGAGACTACCCGGAGGATCAAAAGCCCGATCCCAGGCGCGCCGTGCGCAAATGTTGAGAAAAGTCGTCGCAAATCCGGACTAGGTTACGGGATTCCGTGCGGACGCCATAAGCCCCAAAAGGCCTTTGGCAGACACTCTTTCGGGTGCACTAGAACTCAATGATTCCCCGCTTTAGTCCGATCATCGCCGCGTGGGTTCGGTCGTTAGCGTCCAATTTGGAGAGGATGTTTCTGACTTGGCCCTTAACCGTCTCTTCGCTAATCGCCAGTTGCGTCGCGATCTCTTTGTTCGCGTTTCCTTCAGCGATCAGGCGCAGCACGCGGATTTCCGCGGGCGTCAGCGCGTCATCGGTTGCGTGCTCGGCAAGCTGAAAGGACGCTTCCGCGGACAGAAACTTTTTTCCCGCCTGGACTGCCCGAATCGTCTCCAACAATTCCTTATGCAGCGAATTTTTCAGCAGGTAACCGTGAGCACCAGCCTTGAGCGCCCGCAATACTTGCACATCCCCAGCATAAGTGGTCAGCACGATGATTCGCGCCTCGGGAAACTCTCCGCGAATCGCGATGATCGCGTCCAGCCCGTTCATTTCCGGCATCTGCAAATCCATCAGTGTCACATCCGGCTGGTGCGCTCGGAACTGCTGAATGGCTTCCCGCCCATTCGAAGCCTGCCCCACCAGCTTCATATCGGCCTGCCCGGCAACCAGCGCGGCGATCCCCTCGCGCAATAGCGCGTGGTCGTCCACCGCCAGAATCCGAATCGATCGAGAATCGCCACTCACGACTTCTCCTCTGCGTCTTTCCCAGAGTACTTCTCCGCGGACCAGGAACCGCGCGAAGCTCCAGATTTCGCGTACGCACGTGTCGCAGGAATGCTCAGTTCCAGTTCCGTCCCCGAATTCACTTCGCTCCAGACCGCCAGTTTCCCGCCCATCGACTTCGCCCGTTCGCGCATCCCCCGCAGACCGTAATGTCCTCTGCGCCCATCCGAACTGAGCAGCTTGGGGTCGATTCCCTTTCCGTCGTCCCGGACCCGCAACCGAAACTCCCGCTGGTCATAATGGATTTCCACTTCGATCCTTTTCGCCTCGGCGTGCCGGAAGGCATTGCGCAACCCCTCGCCCGCGATCCGGTAGACCTCATCTCGCAATATCGGATGCAGCTCTCGCACCGTGCCTTCCACCTGCACATCAAAGGCGGCCGAATTCGGGTTGGTTCCCTCGCCCGCGAGTTCTTCGGCAAGGGTCCTGATCGCCACGGCAAGGTCGTTGGTCTCCATCGTCGAGGCGCGCAATCCCTGCACAGCATCGCGGCCCTCCGTGATCGCTTGCGCGGCTTGCTCGATAGCCTTGTCGAGATTTTGTTTGGTGCCCCCAATTGGCAATTGATTTGATACCGTTTGAAAGCGCAGCAATAGTCCCTGAAAACTCTGCAACAGCGTATCGTGCAATTCCCGCGCGATGCGCGTCCGCTCGCCGACGCGCTCTTCGAGGCGCATGTTGAACTGCCCGCGGACTTGCCGCAGACGGAGCCGATAGAAACCCAGGACCAGCAGCACGAGTGCCGCAACGCTGGCAACCCGGAACCACGCGGTCTGCCAATACGCCGGCTCGACTTCGAAACTCATCGTGGTTTCCTCGCCGCTCCAGACACCGTCCGGATTACGCGCCATCACGTGAAATCGGAATCTTCCCGGCGGAATATTTGTATAGTCGACTTCCCGCAACACGGTTGGCTCACTCCAGGCCGAATCTACGTTATCCAGCTGGTAGCGATATCTCACACCTTCGGGATTCGACGCGTTCACGCCCGCGTACCGGAACGCCAACCGGTGTCGGCCGGCTGGAACGCGAATCTCGCCGCCAGACGCGACCTGCCTGCCGTCGACAAGCATCCCGTCCAGGCGAGTCGTCACTGGAAATTCCGGCTCGGCAAACGCCGACGGTTCCAGAACAGTGATCCCCTGATTCAGCGAGAACCAGATGCGCCCGTCGTCGTCTTTAACAACCGAGCGGCTGCGTTTCACGCCCTGGGCACTGGGCAGGCCCTCCGTCCTTCCAAACTCCCGGTAGTCGCTTGCCTCGAACGACTGTTTCAGCAAGGCCTCGCGCCTCACCCTCAGAACGTGATCGCGCGTCGTGATCCACAGCCAACCGTCACTCTCCTCAATGCCGAGAATCTCTCCGTACAGCGCGTTCGGCGCCCCAACGGGTATATGTACGGCCCCCGACTTGAGGAACGAAAGGCCCCTTGTGGTACCGATCCAGACCGTCCCCGCTTCATCGACAAGTAAGCTTTCAATCTCGCCCGGCGGTAATCCATCATGAGCCCGATACGCGACCCAATGGTCATTCTTTAGCCCTGCGAGTCCGCTCGGCGTGCCCACAAAAATTTCCCCTGCGGCATTTCCCGTGATCACCGAAATCGTGTTCGAAGGTAGTCCATCTTGCGTCGTGAATGTCCGCCACTCGCCACCACGGAACCGGCTGAGCCCCTCGTTCACTGTCCCAGCCCAAACCGTGCCATCCTCCGTTCGATAAATCGAATAAACGGCATCCTGCGCGAGTCCGTCTCGCCGCGTGTACGTACTCGTCTCCATCGCGTCGCCCTTCTCCCTAAAGACAGTGACCCCGCCGTATTTCCGGGCCACCCAGACTTCGCCGTTCGAACCCCCCGCGATTGAATAAACCGCATCATCCTCCAACCCCGCCACTCTCATCGGCTCGATCCTGTCGTGCGAAAGTCGGAACAATCCGCCACCCCACGGTGCGAACCACGTACGCTGCTGAGGGTCAACGTAAATCGCCCCGCAATTGCTGCAGGGCAAGCCTGCCGAGCTGGCATAAGTGGCGAACCCACTCCCGCGATGGCGCTCAATCGTCTCCGGACCGCCAATCCAGAGATTACCGTCGCGATCCTCGAATAAGGAGGTCACCGTCGAGTGCATCTCCACGGGATTGAGCGAACGGATTCTCCCGTCTGCATCGATGTCCTTGCCGGCCACCTTGAACAGTTGGCTGTTGGTGCCGATCCA
>DASXMM010000244.1:0-3184 GCA_036495665.1 Candidatus Acidiferrum sp.
AAGTTAAATCAAGCGGCGGTGGATCTGTTGGGAAGGGATTTCGTCGTTCCGCCGAGCGCTTCCGCATCGCCGGAGTCAGCGGCTCCTGTTTCGGCGGATCCCAAGCCGAAACCTGCTTGAGAGAGTGAAGCGGCGAAAGACAAAAGAACGGAATTGCTCTTTATCCCTTCTGTTCACCATCCATAACGTTAATGCTGCGGGCGCGAACTTCCTCGGACGTCAGGCCATAGAGCGGTGGAGTTTTTACGCCGAGCATTGCCAGATACATATAGATCTGTCCGCGGTGATGGATTTCATGCTCGGGCATGAGGCGCAGCCACTTCCAGGTGGTGATGGGAGCGTTGTCGGGCGTCTTGCATTTGCGCTGAAGGTCTTCGTCGGTGAGGCGGCCGAAAAGTTCCATCGATTCGGCGTGCAGACGTTCGACGAAGGCCAGCACATTTTCGTATCCATCGGCGAGTTCTTTGCCGTGCGTCGAATAGCGGGCCGGCTTGCACTGAACATTTTCGGCCCACATGTAGCGCTCGGCTACGGCGAGATGCCGCAGGATGTCGCCTAACGTGAACTTGCCCTCCGCGTAGGTCCAGTCGATCTTGTCCGGCGGGATGCAGCGCGCTACGCGCATGGTGCGCTCGCGCACATTTCCAAAATAATGCAGGAAAGGCTGAATCGTGCGGATCTCCATGTTGCCTCCGTGCGGAGCAAAACGATTCTAGTCTAGCGCGATGCAGAAAGTTCGAGGGACGACGCCAGGGCGCGCGCTGCGGACAAATTGGACGCCGAGTGGGATTACCGCAGCGACTGCCGCGTCCGCGATTACTGCATGAGCTGGCGGGCGCGGGAGGCGGAGAGCGTGGCGCCTGCGTAGAGAAGGGCGAGCAGGGCGTAACCCGCGACTAAGCCTGCGCCTTGCGCGATGACGCCGAGCGAAATGCTCATGGCGAGCTGGAAGCACGTTGTGAGAATGGCCATGGCAGATTGCGTGCGGCCCATGAAGTGGCGAGGGACGATGGACATGAGGCCGGACTGCGCGGTGACGCCGCCGACGGCGCGGCAAAGCCCGAAGATAAGCTGCATCAAGACGGCGCCGGTGAGAAACGCGACAAACGGCGTGGCCAGGTGGCCGATGGCAAGCACGGCGCAGGCGGCGACGTAGAGCGGCATGCGCAGCGAGGTGCGCAACTGGCTGATGACGAGTCCGCCGGTGATGGCGCCGACGGCCCAGCCTGCTTCGAGAAAGCCGAGGCCGCGAGCGCCGGCATGGAGAATGTCGTTCACTAGCGCGACGAGTACAACGTTGCCGCTAACGACGCCTGCCATCATGATCGAGTGTGTGATCCCTAGCGCGCGCACCAGCGGTTGTTGCTTGAGGTACGCGAAGCCTTCTTTCAGGTCAGAGTAGACCGCGAGCGAAAGGCCGGCTTCGGCGACTTCGGGATTTTCGCCGGACGTGAGCGCTTCCGCGGTGGCTTCTGTTGCTTCGGAATATTCGCGTGGATATTTCAGATGATCGCGCGGCGAGACGTAACCCTTGCGCGTGCAGTAGAGACAAAATGCGGAGACGAAGTAGGTGAGCCCGTCGATGAAGAGAATGCCCTGGATGCCGGCGCGGTCGTAGAGGAAACCGACAAACGAGCCGGCGATGAGCATTCCGCTTTGCACTCCTATGAGAACGGCGGCATTGGCGCCGGTGAACTGGCTCGGCGGAACGACTTCCTGCACGAGGGCGTTGACGGTGGCCCAGTACATGGCGGAGCCGGTCCCGGTGATGAGCGTCATAGCGTAGAGATGCCAGAGTTGGAGATGGCCGCGCCACGCGATGTAGGCGGTGGCCAGAACGAAGCAGCCGCGAATCAGGTCCAGCGTGACGCCGAGGTAGCGGCGGTCGAAGCGATCGATCAGCACGCCGCCGAGAAACGGAATGAACAGTCCGGGCAGCGTGACGACGATCACTTGCAGGCTGACTTTCACCGTGGAGTGCGTGGCAGCCATGATGTACCAGCTCACGCCGACGAAGTTCATGCCGCTGCCGAAGAGCGAGACGAACATGGCGACGAAGAAGAAACGGAAGCCGCGCTGCGCCCAGATGAGCTTCCAGTCGACGGGTTGTGCGGTTGCGGTGGCCATGGCGATAGCGAGCCATCTATTTTAAGCGTTCATCAGGGGTAGGCAACGAGTGGTGTTGCGGCGTGTGTTCTGCGCACCCACCGCTGAGCGGCCCATGGCATGGAAGCAAGGAAAGGCCGGACTGAGAGTGCGCACCCCCATTTTTTGTAAGTGTTGTTTCTAAAGGGCTTAGTAATTTGACAAGCCGTTTATAATCAACACCCGCGGGCGTGCCCTGCAAGTGTTGCATTTAATAGGCTTACAGCGCTGGCTCCAGGGTCAAACGCGGCTTGGCTACGTCAACCGCCGTCTTGGCCCAGCCACACGCGACCGAAGAGCGCGAGTATCGTCAGAAACAAAAACGGCGGCTTGCGCCGCCGCGTTTCGCAGTATTGCCTGTTGAGCAGAGTACCTCGATGGAAGTATTTTGTCGAGAGATAAAATGCACTTTGTCTTGGTTCAGACGAAACTGCCCTTTGGCGGGACGTGGACTTTTGAGATTTCGCCGGTGGCTAGCGGAGCCACGCTGCGCATAACGGAACGCGGGTATGTGACGAATCCGTTTTTTCGGTTCATGTCGCGAACGGTTTTCAGCCAGACGGCGACCATGGAAAGCTATCTGAAATCGCTGGCACGGAAATTTGGCGAAGAGCCGCGGATTGGAGAGTGAGCGGTGGGAAGCGAATTGAAATGCACGGTGCGGTTTGGGAAGGAAACGTCGGAGGGGAAGGCGTTGCTGGAGACAAGCGAAGTGCTTTTTCGCGGTGAGTTTCGATTGAAGATTCCGTTTGCGTCAGTCAAGTCTGTGAAGGCGGTGGATGGGGAGCTGCGGATTGCGTTTGCCGAGGAGAAAAGAGCACAGGCAGGAGTGCCTGTGCTACGGGAGGCACGTTTTGAGTTAGGGGCCCAGGCGGAAAAGTGGGCGGCGAAGATTTTGCATCCGAAGACGCGAGTGGAAAAGATTGGCGTCAAGGCCGGGACGAAGATTTCGTTGTTTGGCAATTTTGAGGCTGAATTTCTGGATGAGCTAAAGCCGGTTGTTGGGACGATGACAAAAGACAAAGTCGCGGCGGACGCC
>DASXMM010000245.1:0-4753 GCA_036495665.1 Candidatus Acidiferrum sp.
CGCCGACAGCCGCTCTGACTCGCGCAGCTACTTCTCGCGCCCCAGCGCCAGCGCCGAATCCCTTGCACCAGAGGAAATGTCCAGGAACAATAGGGACCGGGCCTAAGTAGCACGTTTTGCCCCGCTTGAACCCGAGTCCGCGTCAGCTTCATCTACTAGTCTCAGCGGTTCGTCTGATTAGGTTTTTGGCAGGAGCGATCATGTCCACTCAATTAACTCCTTTGTCCGCTGATATTCGTGGTGAAGCTTTTCCCGTTCTCACTGCGGAACAGATCAACCGCATTCGTCCTCTGAGCAAAGTGCGAAAAGTGAACGCGGGAGAAATTTTGCTTGAGCCGGGTGACCTCGACATCCCATTCTTTGTGTTGCTCTCGGGCACCATGGAGATCGTTCAGCCCGACATATATGGTGAGCGCTTGATCGTCAGCCATGATGCTGGAGAGTTCACCGGAGAGATCACCATGATCTCCGGCCGGCGCGGCCTGGTGCGAGGCCGGGTCACGAATGCGGGCGAATTTCTGGAGATGAGCAGCTCCCAACTGCGGACCCTCGTAGCGCGAGACGCGGAGCTGAGTGAAATTTTCATGCGCGCCTTCATCCTGCGCCGAGTGACGCTGATCAACCGCGGCCAGGGAAACGTGATTTTGATGGGATCACGACACTCGGCCAAAACGCTGCGTCTGCGCGAGTTTCTCTCTCGCAATGGACATCCCTTCACCTACGTCGACTTGGATACCGACACCGGCGCTCAGGAGATACTCGATCACTTTCACGTCACCATGGAAGAAATTCCTATCGTGGTCTGCAACAACCGCACCGTGCTGCGCAGCCCGTCGATTCAAGAGTTGGCGAGTTGCCTGGGGCTCAACGCGCACATCACCGCGTCGGAGGTGCGGGATCTTGTGATCGTTGGCGCCGGACCCTCAGGCCTGGCAGCGGCGGTTTACGGCGCATCGGAGGGTCTGGACGTTCTAATAATCGAGGCTGAATCTCCCGGCGGGCAGGCTGGCTCGAGTTCCAAGATCGAAAACTATCTGGGCTTTCCCATGGGAATTTCAGGACTGGAACTGGCGGGGCGCGCCGCGGCGCAGGCACAAAAGTTCGGCGCCAAAGTGCTGATCGCCAGCAACGTGACGAGGCTAAATTGCGATCGCAGTCCGTACGAATTAATCGTGGATGGTGGTCAGGTCATTCGCTCGCGCACGGTTGTAATTGCCAGTGGAGCGCAATACCAAAAACCAAACCTTGAAAATCTCACGAAGTTTGAAGGCCAGGGCATCTATTACGGCGCCACCTACATAGAGGCGCAGTTGTGCGGCAAAGACGAAGCAATTGTCGTGGGAGGAGGAAATTCTGCCGGTCAGGCCGCTGTGTACCTGTCGCAGACGGCAAGCAAGGTCCATATGCTGGTGCGGTCCGGTCAGTTGTCGGACACGATGTCACGCTATCTTATCCAGCGCATTGAAGAGAATCCTGTGATCCAACTGCATTACTGCACTGAGATCGTGGCCCTCGATGGCGATACGCAACTCGAACGCGTGACCTGGCGGGATAAAAATTCCGGCGAGACTTCAACCCATGACATCCGGCACGTGTTCATCATGGCCGGAGGTTCTCCTCGGACGGAGTGGCTAAAGGGCTGCGTGGCGATGGACAACAAGGGATTCATTCTTACCGGACGCGATCTAGACCCCGTCTTACACGACTACCATTGGCCGCTTGTGCGTTTTCCTCAAATGCTCGAGACGAGCCAACCCGGAGTATTTGCCGTAGGCGATGTCCGCGCCGGCAATGTGAAGCGCGTGGCCTCTGCGGTAGGCGAAGGCTCGATCGCGATTTCGTTAGTGCATCGGGTGTTGGCTGAACTCTGAGCCACGATGCGGCGATTGACCGGGATTTGCCGGCGGTATAATAAAAAATTCTTACCCGGCTGAATTGGCGCAATCGGCCAGATTGAGCCGTACCTCTATCTAATTTCCGCGAACGCTGTTTTCCGGATTACTTCCGCATCGCCGACGATCCGGGAGCTATCTCGCGCGGCGGCCCGAATCGGGACGCCCAATTGGTCACTTCTACAGAGAATTCGTTTTTCGTCAGGGTAGGTTGTTTCCGCTTTCCCGTCATGAGTGAACCGGAGGGTGTGAACCTGGCAGACGCCATGCGCGCGACATAGTGGTAGAGTCACACCGCGATGGCGGAACGGGAACAAGGCGGGGATGCACCGGCAGAGGCTGCGGGCGAACTCCCGTTCAACCCGACCGAGGCCGACACACGATGGACGGCATGGCGGCCCCTACGCGTGCCGATGTTTCGGAATTTATTGATCGCCGACCTGGCGTCAGACATCGGCACGTTTATGCAAGGCGTGGGTGCGGCGTGGCTGATGGTGTCGCAAGGCGCGGGGCCGTTGCTGGTCGCTCTCACGCAAACGGCGTCAGCATTGCCGTTCTTTCTGCTGGCGTTGCCTGCGGGGGCACTCGGCGACATTTTCGACCGGCGGAAGCTGATCCTAGCCACTGAAGTGTGGATGTTGTCGGTGGCGGTGGCGCTTGCCGCGCTTACACTACTGCACTGGATTACGCCGTGGATGCTACTGCTCTTGACGCTAGCTCTCTCGATTGGAGACGCGCTGGAAGCTCCGACGTGGCGCGCGGTCCTGCCCGAAGTTGTGCCCCACGAAGGTTTGCTGCCGGCCATCGCTTTGAGCGGCATTGAGTTCAATCTGGCACGCGCGATCGGGCCCGCGCTGGGAGGATTCCTGATTGCGGTGGCTGGTGTGGGCACGGCGTTTACCCTGAATGCGCTGTCATTTCTGGGCGTGTTATGGGTGATTGTCCGATGGAAGCGGCCAGCACGGCAGCGAGTCTCCCCTCGAGAGACGCTGAGTGGAGCAACACGCGCGGCAATTCGCTACACATTGAACGCTCCCGAGATGTTGACGGTTCTCGGAAGAATCGGGCTGATTATGTTTTTTGCGAGCGCGTTTTGGGCGCTGCTCCCAACCGTGGCGCACGAACTGCACGGGACCCCAACGCTTTACGGATTGCTCCTGACGGTTTTCGGATGTGGCGCGGTGCTGGGAGCGATGGTGCTCCAGCGAGCGGGATCATTATTTTCGACGGACGCCATGCTCACCATAGGCACCACGGTCTTTGCGGGCGCGTTGTGGGCTACGGCGATGTTCAGGTCCGTCGTGCCGTTGTGCGTAGGCATTGCTTTTGGCGGTGCGGCCTGGACAGCGGTGATGTCACTGATGAGCACACTGATGCAGAACCTTGCGCCAGATTGGGTGCGCGCGCGGGCCCTGGCGGTTTTCATGCTGGTGTACATGGGTACGTGGGCAGCGGGGAGCGCATTCTGGGGCTACGTGGCGGGTCATCGGGGAACGCATTTTTCTTTCGTGGCTGCGGCGATTGGCACAGCGGCATCTCCGCTGCTGATTCTGATTTCGCGGCTACCCGACGCGGCGCCGGATCTTGGGGCGTGGGACCATTGGGGTAAGCCGATGCCCATAGGAGAAGCTGAGCCCGATCAAGGGCCAGTACTGGTTACGGTGGAATATGAGATTGAGGCAAAGGATTCGGACGAGTTCCTGGCGGCGCTCGAAAAATTTTCACGCGTACGGCGGCGCGATGGCGCGTCGCGGTGGGGCGTTTATTACGATACCGAACATCCAACGCACCACCTCGAAACGTTTATCGTCGAATCGTGGGGGGAACATTTGCGGCAACACACGCGATTGACCCAGGCGGACCGTGAGGTCGAGGAACGCGTGTTTCGGTTCGCGGTGAGGCCGGCCAAAGTGAGGCACTTCATCTACGCTCGGGGCAAGAGCCGACACTAGCCGTAGCGAGCATTATTCCCGTGGAGGAAATCCACAGCAACGACGAGTCTCGCATATTGGAATCAGCAATAAACGTCCTAATTTTGCCCGACGATACCTAACGTAACTTGTTGAAAATACTCATAAACACGGAGGATTCTGCACATCCTAAGTCTTGCGCGTCTGCCCGTTCCGCCACTCCCGCAGTGGCAGCACCAATATACCGGGAATCGGCCTCGCACCGCCACATCAAGGAATGGGGCTGGATTGTGACCTTCGGCAGGAGCATAATAGGCTGGCAACCAGTGTTCCGTTTGGCCACCCTGCGGCCGAAACTGAGGCCTACGCCCAGCTGGCGTCATCGCGATCCCCCGCTGCGAAAGAGGGCAGCGCCATGATCATTCAAGAGCACGGTGATCAGCTCATCCTGATTCGGCAAACCGACCACGCTGTGTTGTCGGGGTTCTTTGCGCGCGCGCTTGGCAATAAGATGTTTAGCCGCCCTGAACCTTTTGAATCGTTCTGTCTCGCCGCGGCTGAGCATGACAATGGCTGGAACGAGTGGGAGCTTCTGCCGCAGATCGATTCCAAGACTTTCACGCCTTATAACTTCATGTCGATACCCACTGAGGAGCACATTGCGCTTTATCAGCGCGGGATCGAGCGCGTCGTTCGCGCAGACCGCTATGCGGGGCTGCTCGTCAGTATGCACTGCGCGGGACTCTATGACCGGACGCGCGCGACGATGCCGGGCTTCTCGGCGAAGTACGTGAAGGCGAACGAAGCGCACCTCGTCTCGGATTTTCTGCAACGGCTACGCCTTCAGCAATTGCGATTAAAGGTGGATTTGCGCTCCGACCCGATGATGAAGGCCTACGCCGACGACCATCACCTCCAGGCAAACCTTCAGCGGCTTGAGGCGCTCGATCG
>DASXMM010000246.1:0-4627 GCA_036495665.1 Candidatus Acidiferrum sp.
GTCAGAATCGAGGAGCCATTTGAGGTGCGCGGGCCGGGGCGCGTAATCGCGTGGGCGCATTGGTCTTTTATAGCACGCGTTGTGTAAGGATTGACCCATGGGCGGAACCGGGGAGCTTCATGCGGGGGCTTCCTGTGAGGAACTGGACCGCGAGGGCGTCAAGAATCCGCTCCCGGTCCGATAGCCACTACGAAATAGATGGCCGCTGTTGAACCAACATTCTTGATACCGTGTTCGTCATTAGAGTGCACGAATCCGACGGAACCCGGCCCCAGTTGATGAGTTGCACCGTTGATCGAGAGTTCGACGGTTCCTTCGCGAATGAGCCACATCTCGGAGTGCACATGGTGGTGAGGGGGATGGGGCGCTCCGCCGGGCGGTAGAGTCGTCTCGTGGACCTCCAGAGACTCGCCGGTGGCGAGTTTGCCCTTGAGCACGGCACGGATCTGGACATTATTGGTGTTGCGAACCGGGAGTTGTTCGAACGGATACATCGCCGATGGCATGGAGCTTTCTTGCGCGGAAGAGCCTTCCGTTCGCAGGAGCGCTGGGAACATCGCCGCAGGGAACATGGAACACAGTTCACGTCGTGTGATGGACATCGTTTTTCCTTTTGTTGCAAGTGCAAACGAATTGTTTGGGAATTTCGGCCAAATCGTGGGAAAGCCCCTCGGCTTTCAGACAAATAGTCTTTAGCATGCCGGCGCTTGTCAAGAGTGCGTTTTCTTCCTTCCGTTCATTGACGCCGGTACGGGTTGAAGTGATGGGGCGAGAGCGCCAGGCGATGCAGGACGGCCCGAGTGCGGTAAAGTAATTCCATCGTGATTATCAATCTGGCGAGGCGCGCACACAATCACAACTGGGAACTGGACCCGATTACGCGGTCCTTGCTGGATACGGATTTTTACAAGTTGCTGATGCTGCAGTTCATCTGGAAGCGCTTTCCGAAGACGAAGGCATCTTTTTCTCTGATTAACCGCTCGATGGATGTACGGCTTGCCGACGTCATTGATGCCGGCGAGCTTCGAGAGCAATTGGAGCAGACCAGGAAGCTGCGTTTCCACAAGTCCGAACTGATCTGGCTGGCAGGCAATACTTTTTACGGAACCCGCGGCATTTTTGAACCGGCGTTTCTGGAATGGCTGGAGCGCGACTTCCAGCTTTCTGATTATGAGCTGAGCGTTCAGGATGGACAGTTCTCCCTATTGTTTCGCGGGCACTGGACAGAAACGACGATGTGGGAAATTTATGCGCTTTCGACGATCAGCGAGCTGAAGACGCGAGCCAGCCTGAAGCGTCTGAGCGAGTTTGAGCTGGATATTCTGTATGCGCGCGCGAAGACAAGACTGTGGGAGAAGATGGCACGGCTGCGCGGTGTTCCCGGACTAAACGTGAGCGACTTTGGAACACGGCGGCGACATAGTTTCCTGTGGCAGGAATATGTAGTTAAGGCTATGAGTGATGTGCTTGGCAGCAATTTTAAAGGAACATCGAATACGTACTTGGCTTATAAGCACGATTTGGAGGCGATCGGTACAAACGCGCATGAGCTGCCGATGGCTTTGGCGGCGATGGCCAAGGATGACGAGGAACTGAAAAGCTCACAATACCGTTTGCTGGAGCTGTGGCAGCAGACTTATCACAGCGAGTTGCTCGTACTGCTTCCGGACACGTTTGGCACCACGCAGTTCCTGCGCGATGCTCCGGATTGGGTTACGTCCTGGACGGGGCAACGCGCCGACAGCAAAGATCCCTACGTTGCCGGCGACGAATACATCCGCTGGCTCGAAGAGCGAGAGCAAGATCCGCGGCAAAAATTGTTTATTGCTTCAGACGGGCTGGATGTAGACAAGATCCTGCGTCTCCACGCCTATTTCGGTGGAACGATTGGCAACGGAGCTGCACCCGCGGATTTTCGCGAGGCGAGCGATTTTCTTGATGATCGGAAATGGAATCCCCGGCGGCGGATCCGGTTCAGCGCGGGCTGGGGCACGTTGCTTACGAACGATTTTCGCAACTGCAATCCGCGAGGAGACGGCGGGTTTGATCCCGTCAGCCTGGTATGCAAGCTGAATGATGCGGATGGGAGGCCCGCAGTGAAACTCTCAGACAATTTCCACAAGGCGCTGGGGCCTGCCACAGAGATTGCAAGGTATCGGCGAGTGTTTGGGCTCGCGGGGATCGCGGAAGCACCGGTCATCGTGTGAGGAAGAATTCTCCGACCCGGAAGCTGACTGACCGGCGCTAGATTCGGCAAACGGTCGAACGAGACAGCTTCCAGGATGAAGAATAGGTGGCCAACACCCGCTTTTGAAAAGTGGGACGCGTGGGAGGGCTCGACGGTTACATCGAGGTTTCGAGAAGATAACGACGGTGTGGGCGGGGACGCCCTTAAAGCGCGCCCCTACGTCGGCTTGCTGCGGTGAATCAGCGGAGATGGGCGTCGAACCAAGCTAGCGTGCGCTCGACTACGTCGCGGCGGTGCTTCGGGTTGGCGAACATGTGGCCTTCGTGCTCGTAGACGACGAACTGCGTTTCGACGCCGAGAATTTTGAGGGCGTGCCAGAATTCGTAGGATTGCGGGGCGGGAACTTCGCCGTCGCTATCGCCGACGATAATGAGCGTGGGCGTTTTTGCATTTTTGATGAACGTGATGGGCGAACTTTTGGCATAGACCTCGGGGTCGTCGTAGACGGATTTACCGAAGAACGGAATCATCCACTGATCGATGAGATTTTCGCCGTAGTAGCTTTGCCAATTGGAGAGCCCTGCGCCGGCCATCGCGGCTTTGAAGCGATTGGTTTGCGTGATGGCCCACATGGTCATGTAGCCGCCATAGCTCCAGCCGCAGATGCCGAGGCGATTGGGATCGATGGGCGCGGCGTCGATGGCTCGATCGACCGCGGACATGATGTCTTTGAAATCGCCATAGCCGAAATCCTTGACGTTGGCGCGTGTGAAAGCTTCGCCTTCTCCAAAACTGCCGCGCGGATTGGGTTGCAGGACGAAATAGCCAGCGGCGGCGAGCGGCGAATAGTAATCGGAGGCGCTGGGCCATTCGGAGAGGACAGCGGCTCCGGGACCGCCGTGAACGCGGACGACGAGAGGATATCTTTTGTTGGGGTCGAAATCGCGCGGGTAGATGAGCCAGGCTTGCAGGTCGAGACCGCCATTTTTCCAGCGGAGGCTTTTGGCTTCGCCCCAACCTGGCTTGATGTTTTTGTTGCGCTGCGTGATTTGTATCCATTTGCTGATAGGGCCGGCCCAAATTTCTGGCGGGTCGCTGAACGAACTGCGGATTACAGCGGAAGTTTCTCCATCGCGTGCGAGTGAGAGATTGACGCCCCACGCCCCTGCGGTGAGTTGACCGGCGTGGCGAAATAGTTGCATCTTCGTGCCATCCGCTGGATTGATGGAAGCGATAGCCGAATCCCCTTCGATATATTCGCCGAAAATAATATTGCCTCCCGATGTCCAGGTGAGCCAGCTCGCGGAGGCTTTCATTTCGGGAGTGATATTTGCGGCTTCGCCGCCGGTGGCAGCGATGGTGAAGATGTCGCCGCCAACGCTGGGCTCGTCGCTCATCAGGCCGCCGATGAACGCGATGCTCTTGCCGTCGGGTGACCATGCGGGACTGGCGATTTGCAGCGGCGGTTTGTAGATGGATTTCATCAAGCCAGTGGCCGCGTCGAGCGTGTAGAGTTCGGCGATGTACCAGTTGTTGTCGCCATTGCCGAGGGCGGCGGTGACGGCGAAGCGGAGCCCGTCGGGGGACCAATCGTATTCGTAGACATAGGTGTCCGCGGGGGAGATTTGTTCGAGCTTGGTGGTGGCCAGGTCGACTAGAGCGAGGCGTTGCTCAAAGAACGAGTCTTTGATTTCGCCGGTTTCGGGAGTTTCGGCGACGAGCGGGCCTGCTGCGCGAGTGGCGTTTTCGGTGAAGAGAAGCGCGATGGTTTTGCCGTTGGGCGACCAGCCTGGAGTTGCGAGGAACCCTTTTACTTGCGTGAGTTTCTTGGCGGAGCCCGCGGGAGCCGCGACATCCGTCACATAGAGTTGGAGCTGGCCGGGTTTTGCGGCGTCGGAGAGGAAGGCGAGCTTCCTGCTGTCGGGTGACCAGGCGACGCTGCCTTCGGCATGGATGGCGTCGGCTGCGGATGCGCTGATACGTTTTGGCGGGGTCTTGGCGGCGATGTCTGTGACGTAAATCACGGTGTCACCAGTTGCGACGCCTTTCTTTGTGATGACGTCTTCGACCCAAGCGACTTTTTTGCCGTCGGGAGAAACGGCGGTCTGTTCGAAACGGTGCGTGGCGGAGAGCATGCTGATAATTTCTTGGGCGGCGCCGGAGGCTTTGGGCTTTGCTTCGGCTGCGAGACGGGCTTCGGCGGATTTTTTTGTGCCGCTGGTTGATTGCGGCGAGCTTTGTTGCGCGGCGATTTGGCGCTCGGAGCAGAGAATGAGTAGGGACGCCGTCGCGATCGCCCTTTGTGCTCTAAGCTGAATCATGTCTGAGACCTCACGAGAGCTGTGCTTGTGTGCGCGAGTAGCATAATGCGCTTGGTGATGCGCTGCAAGCGTTGTTGCGAATTTTGTCGCAACGCGATTTCGAGAAGATGTGTTGTGG
>DASXMM010000247.1:0-11808 GCA_036495665.1 Candidatus Acidiferrum sp.
GGGCTACTCGGACTTAAAACGCGGCGAGGTGCTGGTTCATCAGCTCAGCACGCTCGATAACGGCAAGCCGGTTTCTTGTCCTGGCGGCCTGATTCATCACTGGGTGGGCGTGGTTTTCGTACCTGGCGCGAAGCTGGACGATGTGCTTGGCGTGCTTCAAGACTACGATCACCAGTCGACCTATTACGCTCCAGATGTGGAGCGGTCGAAAATCGAGAGGCACGACGGCGACCATTTTCGGGTTTTCCTGCGCTTCCGGCGTCACAAGGTGATTACCGTCGTGCTGAACACCGAGCACGAGGTGCACTATTTTCGCGACGCGCCCCTAAGCGCCCACAGCCGCAGCTCCGCCGTACGCATCGCCGAAGTTGAAAACCCCGGCAAGAGCGACGAGCGCGAAAAGCCACCGGGCGACGACGGCGGCTATCTGTGGCGCATGGAAACGTGGTGGCGGATGGAAGAACGCGACGGCGGGGTCTATGTGCAGAGTGAGGCGGCCTCCCTGACGCGCGACATTCCGACTGGGCTGGGCTGGATGATCGGTCCATTCGTGACGAGTATCCCAAAAGAGACGCTGGCGTTCACGCTGGAAGCCACGAGAAAAGCCGTCAAGGGGCGAATGAAGAAGGAGTAGCGGGAAGCGTTTCAGCGAAAGATGAATGATGCGCGAGCCCGGAGCATCCCTGACAATAACAGGGGTCCCCCTGGTTTTGCGTAAGTGTTCATTCTAAAGATAGATAAAGTCGATTGTTTTGTTGCACTTTTGCAAGTGTTGATACTAAAGAAGTTGGTTGCACTAGAATCGGACAATTCGCGGCTCTTATCGCAAGTGTTGCAGACAAGGGGCTTAGACCGAATTGGAGACTCTGCGTCTCCGAAAAGCAAAAACAGCAGCAAACATCCCGGCGTTACCTGGTAAGATCAGCAATCTTACTTAAGAAGAACTATACGCTACCGGTAGCATTTTGTCAAGGAGAAAATTTCTGGAGAAAATTTCTCGAGAAACATTCGGAGCCACTGGAGGACTTAACTGGCGGGGGAGGAGGAGCGCTTCTTTGCCGCGGCGCTTTTTAGAAGTTCCCAAGTGGCAGCGGCATTCCGATTCCAGTCCCACGCTAGAGCGCCTTGGGGCGCAGCTTCACCGATCTTGCGCCGGAGTTCTGGATCTGAATGAAGGCGTTCGATCAATTGGCTGAGAGTTTGCGCGTCGCGTGGGTCGCGAAGCACAAAGCCGTCGACCGCGTCGTGAATCGCGTCCGCGACGCCTGCGCAGACAGAGGTGATGACAGGCAGGCCGCAAGCCATGGCCTCGGCCACGGGCAGCCCGAAAGAATCTTCCAGGCTAGGGCTGACGTAAACGTCGACGGCGGCGTAAAAATCGAGCACGTCGGCACTTGGAAGCTCCCAACGGCAACGCTCCCCGATTGCGAGCTTGGCGGCTTGCGCACGGAAGGGGTCGGCGTCGTCGTTGCCAACAACCAACAATCGAATCGGCAAGAGAGAGAGAGCTGAGATGGCTTGCAAAATCGTTAGCAGGCCCTTGTTGCGCCAATCGTTGCCAATCAAGAGCAAAACGAAATCCTCGCCGCCAAAACCACGCTTCTGACGAGACTGCGGGCGCCGCGCGAGCCTCGCCGCCGCGGAGAAGTGTTCTGTATCGACGGCGTTCGGGATTACGGAAACGTCGTCGCGATGAAAGTACTTTTTCACCAGGGCGGCGGTACGATTTGAGACCGCGGCGAGAACGACCGCGGGATCCGTGTACGTGCAGCGTTCCAGCAAGGTGAGGAGGCCGTAGTAGACGCGGCGGTGCATTCGCCTAAAAAAGCCGGCGCCCGCGGCAGAGTCCCGATCGTTTTCGCGCGACAGCTCCTTCAACCGATGAAAGAGTGCGTGAACAATTACGACATCTGGATGGAAGCAATTGATTCCCGGCGACAGGACGAGATCGTAAGAAGCGCGGCTAAATAGTGCATGGCACTTCCGCAGCGCGCCGTTCAGAAAGATCCAAGCGACGAACTGCAAGACGTGCGGGCCCGGAATGGATGGAACCTTGTGCCAGAAGATGGCGCCCGATTGCGAGGTATTCACCGTTCGCGCCGATCGCGGGTCGCTCGCACGAAGGCCTTCGACGCGCTGCGCGTAGAGGTGAATTTCGCAGCCGTAATCACTGGCGAGGCGCTCGAGCAACTCCGCAAGCGCTCGCTCTGTGCCATGGTGGCGGTCGACGAACGGAGAAACAGCGGCGAGCCGCAAGTCAGCGAATCCAGCGTTGAGCGGGTTGCGTTGCAGGAGCGTTGAGCGCGAACTGCGCCGAGAGCGCGATGGTGGGAAGCCTGAAAAGCAAACCGAGCAACAACCAGAAATACGCGTTCAAAAGAAAATCTTCATAAGCCTGCATGCCCCCGAATGTAGCAGGGAATAGCAAAAAGAACGCATACCAGAAAATGACGAAGCCCAGCGGAAACCAGGGGGAGCCTCTCAGCTTTTTGACTACCTGCCATGCAGAAAACAGAATCGCCACGCTCATGACCAGCCACAGGATCAGTCCTCCAACCCCCATTTCGACAACTAACGTTCCGTAACCGCTTTCCACGCCAACGCCGACCGGCGACACTTTAAAAATTCGCGCAACATATTGACCGCCGAGACCGCTTGTTCCAATGCCGTAGCCGTAGGGCCAGCGGTCGTAGTTGAAGGCGCCGAGAAAGTTCTGCACGGGATAATCCCAGCCGCGATTCATCAACTCGCTTGTCGAGCTACCCGGCAGAAGCGTTTCCTCGTAAACAGCGAGGCGCGACAGCAGCGCATCGGGATAAGCGTAAAAGAGCAGGATGATGCCTAAGCCAATGCCGAGGGCAACCCGCTGAAGGGACCGGAATATGCGGAGCACCTCGCCCTGCTTCCACGGTGCGCCCCAGATAAACGCCGCGCTGGTCACCAGCGCGTTGATCATCCCCCACATGAACGAGCCTCTGGACGCCGTCAGGAATGCTCCCGCGGCCGTTATGGGAATGGCGATAAGCGCGAGCATTCTGCCCCGCTTGTGGCGAAGAAGAAGATAACCGCTGAACCCCAGAACGAGTATCCAGGCCACCATGATGAAATTGGCGTAACGACCGGCGCTAACGAAGACGGAGGTCGGTCGGTAGGAAATCAGGCCGGTGGTTGGAGAAACACGGTAAAGCCCGCTCAGCAGCCGGAGGTCCTCAGCCTGCACCGCTGGATTCAAAAAGCTGGGCCCAATAATGGACTGCGCGATTCCCAAGGAAATAATGACGAGAACTAGGAGCAGATTTATGGTGAAGAAACGGCGGAGCTCCTTTTCGGAATTCAGAAGAGCGTAACCTATAAAAATCAACGGCACGTAAAAGAAGAATATTTTAAACCCCATCAGGCCATACCAGATGCTGGTCGAGGCGGGATTGAAGATCTGCATCGCTCCAAACCAGACGAAAACCAGCAGAGGCATCAGAAAGGGCGGCCGAAAAATCGTCGTCTTTTTCCGCCGAACGTCCGACAGGAACGAAATCAGAACAACGCACAGGAGGAAATCCTTAGCAAAATAAATTGCCATATTGTTGCCGAGGAATTTCCGAACACAATCTTCGAAGAGCAGCCAGCTCAGAAAAAAGTACATGCCGTTACGCCAGTTGTTGAGGATCGCCACAACGACGGCGCCGCCAAGGAGACCCAGGCCGGCGTAAGCCAGGCCGGTCATGTCGTCGTTGATCACGTACTGGGCAGTTTCGTAAGCGGCGAAAGCCCCAATCACGAGCATGCCGAAAACGAGGAGGGGACGGCGTCCAAACTGACCTGAGGCTAGAGCTGAAGCAATTCTCATAGAGCGGCTTGTGGTGCGACATCTGATTATTACTGAGTCCAACGCATTCCGAAAGGGCATTCGGGCGGTGTGTGCGTCCCAACGCCTCCGTCTGGCTTGCTGTTCGCGGTTCGGCGCAAGCTATACTTGCGCCTTGCGTCTACTGGGTTCGAATGGCGCGGGGCTGGAGCGCAATGGTATTGCCGGCAGGCGATAAGAGCAGCAACGTGTGGTCGACTGTAGATGTTGTCATTCCGGTGTACGGCGAACGCCCAGGAGCCCTCGAGGCGACTCTCTCGGCCTGCGTGAAGCAGAGCCATCCGATCGCCAGGATTTTTGTCGTTGACGACGGGTCTCCCGAGCCTGTTTTGCTTCCTGACTGGGCGCAATCCTCGCCCCAAATTTCTCTCCTCCGTCTCCCACAGAATCAGGGAATTTCAGTAGCCCGCAATGCCGCCATCGCGCTCTCCAATGCCCCCCTGCTCGCCTGTATCAACACGGAAGTTCTTCCCGATCCGGACTGGCTCACCGCCTGTGCCGGCCATATTGAGGGGCACCCCGGTGTCGGCGCCTGCTATACGCGCCTGATTTCCGCTACGCCGCATCGCCTTCTTACACGATGGCGGATGCGTTTTCTGGAAACAAAATTTGGAGAACAATCCGGCGCGTCCGAATTCGCTCCGGGGCACGCCGTCTTGTTTCGCAAGGAAGCCCTTGACGCCGTTGGTGGCTACGACGTGCGCTATCGTTTGCATCATGAAGACTCTGACATCTGCGAAAGAATGCGCAAGGCTGGTTGGGAAACGCACTACCTCGCCGAAGGGCACTGCACATCGATTCAAAAGGACACTTTGAAACAAATAGCCGCCAAAGAATTGCGGGAAAGCTACTGGTATTCGCCGGCTGGCGGGTCGCTTCTTCGCCTGTATTTTTATCTCAGTAAATGGACGATTATCAGAGCGGGTAGGAATCTCGCGACGGGCCGCCTCTATTTTCTGCCCGTCGACGCCGCTATTTGGGCCTCTGCCCTCTGGACCGCCACCCTCCGTACTCTGCGCTTCCGCGCAGGCGACAGGCCAAAATAATTCCCAACCTGAAGCAGCAATTCGGGAACTCATCCCATTTTGGCAATCGCTTCCTTTCGAACGCGCAACATCTCTACAAACCTTTTTGCGCTACGACGCACTCGCAAAGGTTTTTCTCGAGAATTTGTGTTCATTTTCCGGGAACAAGGTCTATCCACCGGATAAATAACTACTAAAGTAACGTGGCCATCTGAGTGCATGTACGAGCCCGACCCGCTCCGGTGGACGTGAGGCAACTCACTACTCACAAAAGCAGGGTGAGCCGACGGACTCGCGTCTGGAGCCGTTGGAAATCGCAACCATAAACATCGATAAGCAACCACGCCGCTAAGAAGGAGACTGAAATGAAAAAGCTATTCGCAATTGTTTTGTTTGTGCTATGGGCCGTGCCGTCAAATGCTCAGAAAATGGTGATGCAACAGAGATGCGAGGCGCAAGCCTGCGCCTTTAGCTCGTGGAAACCCAACAGGGCTGGCGATCTGCTCGTTGCGATCATCCGACCTACGCTTAAAGCACCAATTCCATGTGAAACCAGCCCAGCCGGATGCGGAAATAGTCTCTACATGGTTTCGGACCTAAACGAGAATGGGTGGCGGAGGGCCTACACGAGCTGGACAAGCGAAGTTTGGTATGCGCTCGACGCCAAGCCCGGGACGAACATAGTTGGAGTGATGGCTTCGGTAGGATATGGCGGCGCTGGCGAAAATAGCACGGGTGGCGATTTTTCCTTCGACGTGGTTATTGCTGAATATCCACCGGCCCTCGGTTTGGACTCTACGTCTTGGGGCGACTACTACAAAGGCGAGGGCGACACCTGGCCCCGGTCCGGTTCGCTCACTGCCACGACCTCAAAGACGCTCCTGGTCGGCTGGTCGAACAATCGGGCCGTAAACAACGGTGAGGGACCGCTCAAGCTCACCCCCGACAGCCCGGAGTTCACGGTGGAATCTGACGACGGCTACCTCGCGGTGGCCGACGCGATGGTGTTCACTCCCGGCTCCTACAGTTTTTCCGGAGAGTATAACGGCTATTGCCTGTGGACCGCAGGAATCGTGGCGTTCAAAATGAAATGAAGCAGGGATGGAGAAGGCCTGCAATCTCGTTGGTTTGACCAGACGCTGGCCTTCTTCCGAAAAGTTTCGCCCAGTAGACGTGGTGTCCGGCGCTTCCCCCCGCTTCCTGCGTCCCTGCGCTGCGTGCGAGGAATCTTACTCGTGCTCAGGCTTGTGTAAAGATGCTCGCGACGACGTCTGCAGGGATTGCTTTCCGTCCCATGAACCTCGAGTACAACCAATCGACGACCATCACCTCAAGCACATCTTCCGGAACATCGTAGTCGATGGCGAAGGTGGTGATGTCGCAGTAAAGGTGGCGGAGGACTCCCTGACAGGCTTGCTCGAGGCAGGCGGGTTCGATCTCAATGGACGGCTCCGATTCGTCATCAGGAGAGTCTGACGAGTCGCGCGCCGCCAGAGGTCTCCCGGGAAGCCAAGGAACTAGGGCGACCTGCTCCTCCTGCTCGTCCGGGCGGACCCGAGAACAACTCAACGGCCTGTACGGGACGATTGCGTGTTCCACGTTGCCCCCCTGTTTAATACGGCGATCAGCTCGCCGGTGTCGAGCCCCCAGCCGTCCGCTACAGACTGAATCACATCTAGAATGCCCCCACGCAGCGCCACAGCCGCGCAGGCTAGTCTTTCGGCATGTGATGCATCCGCCAGGCCCGCCGGCCCTAGGGCAGCGGGTAGCAGGTAGACAGCATTGGACCTTCTTTTTGCGGTATGGCTGGATTCCACCGGCCTCCTCCTTAGTTCTGTGTGTACTATTCTTTCTAGTCGTCTTAGCGTAAATGCAGACACGTTTTCTTATAGAAGAAAAGGCGAAGTGATGTCAAGTATTATTTATCATGGGGTTCATTATTTATACTTATATAGATACTGCCTCGAAGACGAATTCGTGACCGGTTCTTTGCCGCGCGCGTAGCGTAGTTCTACGTACAGCATTCTACGTACGGCAATCTACGCTACGCGATTGCCGCCCCCGATTCCGTCATGGCATCTGCGCAGTGGCCAGGCGGGTGGAAAGCCGGGCAACATCTTTAAAAGAGGCTGACAGACCGCAAAATTTCGCTTGACACAGTATTACTGTTCGTGTATAGTAGCTTACGTATATAAATTGAGTCCTGCGCTTCGGGCTCAGGGCGGCTTGAACGTTGCAGGCGAGGCATAAGTTATTTAGAATGAACACTTCTACAACTGTTCATTCCAGGCAACTTAAAACCTCTTTAGAATCAACACTTGCGAAAAACCCGGGGGGGGTATCCGCTTATTGTTAACCATGGTTGTTACAGAGTCGCCTCGATCTGCAGCTCGTCGATCATCTTTTCGAGCTGGTCGTTGGCTTTGTCGCGCTGGGCTTCGGTGTCGCGGATGGTTCTGCGCAGCGCTTCGAGCTGCGTTTCCTGGTCATCGAGCTGCTTGGTGTAACGCTGTAGGAGGGCTTTTTCCTCGGCGCTTCCCCGCAAAGCTTTCATGTTTTCGCGGAGCCGGCCCTGGTCTTCGACGATGCGGTCGATGTCCCTTTGGCGGTTTTCCATTTCTTCCTCGAGCTTGGCGACTACGGCTTTCTGGTCCATGATTTTTTGCAGCGCTTCAGCCATCTCCGATGTAACAGTTTTATTCTTCACGAAGAGGCCGATCTGATCGTTGTTCAAGTCAGAGATGGAATAGGTGACGTCGAGTGTGCGTGTCTCTTCCACGGGCAGAGACGCCGTGGCCTTTGCTGGAACTTCCAGGCGGAAGCGGTTCATTCCGGGAGCGCGCTTTTCGGGTTCCTTCGCGGCTTTTGCCAGGGACCATCCGGGGCGTGCCGGGTGCTCGACGACCAGAATGTGAGGCGTGGCGTCCTGATTGTGCACGGTGTACAGCGTGCGCTCCTCGAGGCGGCTTACTTGCGTGAGAATGCCCTTGGAGATTTTGGCGAGCGTCACGTGCTGGGGACGGCTGTTCGTCTGCGCTTCGACGAGCAGGCCGAGGTCGGTGGCGTAGGAGAGAAGGCGCCGCTCGCCCGGTTTGATCGGGTCCGTCAGGCCTTCGCCCGCGAAGACTTCGTTTTCCAGCACGCTAAAGCTGCCGCCATCAAAGGTCAGCGAGCTGGTGTTACGCACCCAGAGACCGCGCAGTGGCCGGCCCGAGCCGGTCGTCCCGGTCCACAGCGAAACTTTCTCCGCTTCGATTTCGGTTTGCGCGATGGGGACGAGCGCGGACTGGTTTTTCTTCAGCGTTACTTTGTCTTTCAGCTTGTACTCGAACAAGTCGCCGAGTTCCTGTCCGTTCGCCGCGGATTCTCCCATGGCGCGTGCTTCTTCGATGTTAGCGGACGAAGGGGGCGGAGGAGGCGGCGCTGGCGAACCCGCCCTAAAATAGCCTGCCCCAACGCTGCGCCCGGTTCCGGAACCTACGCCAGCGCCGAAACTTACATGCGGCCGGTTGGCAACGCCGCTCAGCCTGAGAGCGTTCGACGTGGTCGCTGCCAATGTGTTCAAGGAAACTGCGTCAGCGCTCACTTCGACTGTTTCTGTGGACGCGCCAACGTCCAGCCTGGGGTTTGCGAGGTTTTCGCCCGGGGCGACATTCAGTCCCGCGATCAGACTGGTCTTGAAGCCTGGTCTCTGCGTCTGCACTCGGTACGCGCCCGGCGCCAATGAGGAGAAGGAATAGTTCCCGCTGCTGTCGCTCATCGTCTGCGCCACGGTCGCACCGTTTTCATCCTGGAGTGTCACGTTGGCGCCCGCGATTACCGCTCCCGAGGCGTCCGTCACAGCTCCGCTTAGCCGGCCATTGCCACCGGACAGCGTTGCGGCGTGTGTTTGCGGGGAAAGCAGCACGCTCTCGGGTAGAGGCACGACGGGCCGCCTGCCGTAGAACGGCTCGGACAGTTGCTGGATGAAGGAGTGGGGCGCGCCAGCCACCAGAGACAGTTCGACTTCATTCCAATCTTCGCCGACGGTGTTATCGACGATGGCCCAGCCTTGGAGCAGCGGCTTTTTCTCGGGCTTCGTCGGCAGGACGATGCGGTACGTCGTCTTCCAGATCGGGACTTCGCTGATGTAGCTCACGTAGAGACTTCGGTCACCACTTCCGGTTGTGGAGATTGTCATGCGACGAACGTCCTGGTCGCGCGAGGACGCAATCAGGTTGAGATACCGCCCCACTTCGACTTGCAAATCCTTTTCCGCGATGCGTACGCTCGTGGTCGGATTCAGGTCCACGCTGTGCACTTCGCCGGTCTCGGTGATTAGGGAGATTTCGTCCGTCTCAACCGTCCAGTTCGTGGCGGAGCGCGTTTTTCGCTCGACGCTAATTAGCCTCCCGGTCAGCGTGAGCCCAGTTGCGCCGCGCACTTCGATCCGCGCACCGCGCAACGCGCCAAGAAAATCCGAAACGCTCGGCCGCTCGCCCAAGGCGAGGCGCAGAGTCGCGAGTCTGCGCGCAAGCGGAGCTTCGGAGTTGTAATCGACGCCGGTGATGCGCCCGCCCGCGAGGTCGAGCACCGTCAGAGATTTCAACACGTCGTTCAGTTGGGCGCTGGTGAAATCGATGTGCACGTCCTGACTCCCGCGGACCCTGCCAAGATGCTCGAAGTAGCCGACGCCGTTTTTGTAGAGGACGACACGGCGAACCGGCAGCTTCTCCACCGATTCGCTGGAACCATTCCGCGCGGATTCGCTCGCAGCGGCAGCGTTCGGCGCGATACCAGTTTTTTCTTGTGCTGGATTCGGAAAGCAAAACAGAGAAGAAAGACACACGACTGCTAGAACTCGCTTCATGGACCACCCTCCTGCCCTCGAGCGAATTGCTAATTTATTAACCGAGATGCCAGCGTTACGAAACGAGTTGCATGGTTGTGCGGCAAAATGATTTGACGACGACAAAATTCCTTCCATCGGCTCGGAGGTGCATGCGTCTCGCGTGTTGTGGAATACTTGGGAGGCAGCTTAGTCGCAGGAGTACTGATGCCACGTTATCTCTCGCAACATACACTCGCTTGCCTCACGCGCCAAGGAGCGGAGACACTTGCACGACGCATGCAAGGCGGCGGCCCCGCCCGGGCAGAGCGCGTGCTGGTGAACATGGTCGAAGGGAAAATGTTCGCGGAGTTTCGCGCGGAATCTCGCGAAACGCTGGAGGCGTGGCTCAAGGCCGAGGGCATGCACTACGATTGGGTTGTCAGGATCGAGTGGGAGTGCCGCGACGGCAAATTGGAAATCGCCGAGTGACGCCCATGTTTGCGATATTACGCTAACATATTGCAAATAAATGAGTTACTGGAAACACAAAGCCACCTTAGTTCTCCCCGTGAATCTCGATAAAAAAGAGGGTGATTTAGCGCCCGACCTGCGCTAGTCTTTTCTTGTCACATCTGACGAGAAGGGGAACACTATGTCTGACTACGCACATCCGGAAGTTCTGGTCACCACGGAATGGGTGGCCGCTCATGCAAAAGACCCAGGAGTCCGCATCGTTGAAGTCGACGTCGATACGACTTCCTACGAGCAAGGCCACGTCGACGGCGCCATCGCCTGGAACTGGCAAACTGAATTGCAGGACGCGATTCGACGCGATCTCGCGGCGCCTACCGCGTTCGAACAATTACTCGGCAAGGCGGGCATTTCGCCGGAGACAACCATCGTGCTTTACGGCGATAACAACAACTGGTTCGCAGCGTGGGCTTTCTGGCAGTTGAAGTATTACGGGCACGAAAAGGTGCTCATCATGAACGGCGGGCGCAAGAAGTGGCTCGAAGAGAAGCGTCCGCTGAGCACGGCCAAGCCGACGGTTGCCGCGGCCTCGTACAAAGTGAAAGCAGCCAACGCGGCAATTCGCGCAAAGCGCGACGACGTTTTCGCAGCCCTTGAAAATAAATCTGGGGCGCAGCTTGTCGACGTGCGCTCTGTGGATGAATTCACGGGAAAAATTATCGCGCCTCCGGGCATGACGGAAACGGCGCAACGCGGGGGACACATTCCCGGCGCGGCAAATATTCCATGGGCACAGGCAGTGAATGAAGACGGCACGTTCAAGAACGGCGAAGCGCTGAAACAGCTGTATGGAGCGAAGGGCATTACTGGCGACCGTCAAGTCATCGCGTATTGCCGCATCGGAGAGCGCAGCTCACACACCTGGTTCGTTCTTAAGTATCTGATGGGGATCAAGGACGTGCGCAACTACGACGGATCATGGACAGAGTGGGGAAACTTGATTGGCGCGCCAATCGAGAAGGAAGTGTCGGCCGCGGCCGCGAAATAAGCGCGAGAACGCATTTCCAGAAAAGTGAATCGCAATAAACGCGGGGCGCGATGGACGCGCCCCGTTTTATTTTTGGCATGCCCACGGGGATGGCGCGAGGTTACGTAGTGGCTTATTTCGGCGCGGATGCAGGTTTCAAGAACATGGACTCGTCGACCGGAATATTGTTCTTGAGCTGCGTCAGCCGTAGCGTAAACACATTGCCCTTTTCGACGTGCCGCATGCGGAACGCGAAGTACGCGCCATCGACGGCCCGGTAGTCGTCCATATAGGTTTCCACCTTGTAGTCGCCTTCGTCACGATGAATCGTATCGTCGGTACGGACCGGAAAGCCGGTTTCCGCGTCGAAATAGATTTTAGATGTAGTTTTCTTCTGGGGCGAGAATTCCAGCACGTACGTCGAATGGGCGCCGACTTTTTCGGAGCCCAGAACCTTTCCACTGATGGCCATCAAGAGAGCGTCGGCGCGGTCGTTGAAGTTGGACTGGCGGATGCGGCTTTCGAGGGCTGCGCCGGTGACTTGATGCATGCCGCCGCTCGGATCCTCGACCCAAGCGGCCTTTCCGTCGCAGACTTCGCGGATCACGACGCC
>DASXMM010000248.1:0-7728 GCA_036495665.1 Candidatus Acidiferrum sp.
AAACGGACATATTAGGCTCCTCTAATTTTTGCCGACGTGGAGTCTTCTGTCTCCACAGTTCGACGTAATGTCTATCGGCCATTGGCGCTCTTGCTTTAGTGACGGTCTGACGCGTCGCAGCCGATCAGGCATCGGGAGAAACTAACTTCCGGGGAATCTGCCGCACTCATCTTGCCAAAGGGAGCAATTCGGCGAACAAAACGCGGACGTTGAATCATCAAGACTTATTCGATTTGAACTGTTGAGAAGACAAGAGCGCGCTGATCGCCCGGCAAATGCGACACATTCTGCTCGTCGCTAAGCGGCAATTCGTGCCTATTGTCCCGCTGTTACCCAGACAAGAAAACGCGTAGGCATCGCCCAACCGCACTTCGACTCAGTCCCGCTTTTCAAATTAAAACTCGACGTGCAGACGCAGCGTTGGCACGATCACAGGGCCACGATCGCGGTTATACCCAGGATTGTTGATGTGTTGCAGCCCAAACGCTGGGTAAATTCCACGCCAGGCGTGCAGCGTGTAATACGTTTCGACAATATTTTCACGGCCGTAGTTCAGGCGCCCGTCTCCCAAAAGAAAGCCATCGCCGCCGAGAGCCAGGTATTCTTGATGATTGCGCGAGATCCCGTTGGAAACATAAGCAAAGCCCGCACGGTCCCATTTGCGATGCCACGCTTTCCCGCTGAACGCAATGCCAATCTGGACCGTCTGATCCACTTCTGTGTAGGCGTACGACTCGTGCTGGCCTTCGTTCCATCCCCACCGGCCGAAGACGCCTAACCAGTCGTTCAGAGGCTGCTCGAAATTCGCGCCAAAGCCGTACTTGATTGTCGTTTGAAGCGGGTGAAAGGTGATTTCCGGCTTGGGCGTAACTCCCGCGAGGAAATTGTCGATGGCCTGCTGGTAATCTCCCATGTTCGCGTGATTCACAAAAGTGAGCAGGCGAAGAATTCCCTGCTGATGGAGGATCGTCTTTCTGTGAAATTCGAACTCGAGATTTTCTGACCGGGCGCGAGCGAGGTCCGCGTCAAGGTGTATGCCGTTGGCTACTTTAGGCATCAACGCCTCCGCGAAGCGTACCGTGCCCCAACTATCGTGGTATTCAAACATCGCGGCGAAGGTGTAGCCCCGAGTGTCCGCAGCATAGTCAAAGGAGCCGGCATTGTCGACGGTCCAGTTCATGAACTGGAAATTGGAGTCGGTGCCGTACGTGTTGAAGTCAAAGAAATCCGCAAGGCCTAATTTGCCGAACCTCACTTCGAGGCGGCGCTCGGTCAGTTCGCGAAAAACAGAAAGGGGAGTCCGTTCCGCGGATTCTCGCGCGTGACTGAGCGGAATGATCTGATGGATCATCAGACGCGCGATGTAGGGAGCTCTGCTGAGCGTGGGATTGCGCACCACATCGAGGTTGGTGAACCCCGCAAGGCCGAGCGCTTCGCCGATTCCGTGACCGCCGGTTTCCTGGACGTCGCATAAAAGAGCGGTGGTTCCGGTCAGGCGCAGGCCGGTGAAGAGCGTTAGCGTGCGGGAGCTTGCATCCTGCGCCTCGGGAGACAGACTGTTCGGCCCTTGATAGGGCGAACGAAACGCCGGGTGCCATTGCGAGATTATGTTCACCTGGCCCGAAAGCCACAGCCGGTCCATCTCCGGATGCGGTAACATTACGGGAAGTGGATCGGAGGAAGGAGAAGGTTCGGCACTCGCGTCTGAATCCTGTTGTGATGAAACCGTTTCCTGTGCACGCGACACGGAAGCCGTGAAGACAAACGCTATCAGCACATTCAACACGATTACTGCCGACCGTCTGGCGATTAGGCCCATTCTTGTTCTTGATCTTGGCAGTGCGTTCCGACGACGCGAGCGCTCAGAACGAGAACTACAGAAAGTAAAATCCTAGCCAGCTTTGCAGAATCATTTCTCCTCGCACTTTTCGACCGCACTTGCCGCCTTGGCGATGCGCGTTGGCTTTCGAGCTTCCAGACGCGCGCGTCCATCCTTCACGAACCCTACGAACCGCTGCGCCAATTCCCGAATCCGCGCAGCCTGACGCCGCGCAATCGCTTCCGTGGGAATAAGGTCGGTACCTACGCCGATGGCGTTCGCACCGGCCAGAATGAAATTAGCCGCCGTCTGCTGGTTCACGCCTCCTGAAGCGATCAAGGGAACGTGCGGCAGAGGCCCTCGCAAAGCCTTGATGTAGCTGTCGCCGCCAACCTGCGCGCAGGGGAACACTTTCACAAAATCGGAACCCGCGCGCCACGCCGCGATAATCTCAGTAGGTGTCAAAGCACCTGCGAGAACGGCCATGTCTTTTTTGGCGGCGAACTCAATAATCGACAAATCGAGCCCAGGACTGGTTAAAAAGCCGGCGCCCGCGTCAACGCACCGTCGCGCCATTTCGGTGTCCATGATCGTTCCCGCGCCGACGAGCATCTTGGGATGGAAACGAACCAGGTGGGAGATCAAGTCGATCGCGCCCTCAACGGTCATGGTGATTTCCACTATTGGAATTCCGCCATGCGAAATCGACTCTGCGGCAAAATGCGCGTCTTCGGCAGAGCACACTCGGATGCCGGGAACGACCCCGATTTCCTGAATAAGAGCGCACACTTCCGTCTTGTTCACGAGGAAAACCCTTCCAGTGGCCGTTCGGGTCTCATTTCAACCGGAACCGGATGCTGCCAACGCAAACAATTCTGCACCAGCCCTTCGCGAGCCCCTCCCAAGTAAATCGTCAATCTCGTCAGACGGCCTCCTCAGGCTGTGGAAGCTTATCACCGTCACTCGCAAACCAGACATAAAGTGTTGGCAGTAGAAAAATGCCCATGACGAGTCCAAAGATCAGGCCCCCCACGATCACGATCGCAAACGGTCGCTGCGAATCGGAGCCAATTCCGTGGGAAAGCGCGGCAGGGAGAAGGCCGAGAGTTGCAACCAGCATCGTCATCATGATCGGCCGAAGTCTCAGAACAGCTCCTTCCGCCGCGGACTCTTCGATTGTGTAACCTTTGGCGCGCAGTTGGTTGATGTATTCGAGCATGATGACGCCCGTTTGCACCGAGACGCCAAAAAGCGCGAGAAAGCCAACGCCTGAGGACACGCTGAGATTTGTACCCGTGGCAAGCAGCGCGAGCAGGCCCCCGAACGGCGCCATGGCCACGTTCATCAGAATGAGCAGCGCCCACTTCATGGACTTGAACATGGTGTAGAGAATGATGAAGATCACCAGGATAGTGATCGGCAACACCAGCATTAGCCGGCGCTGCGCGCGCTTTTCGCTTTCGTATTCACCCGCCCAATCAAACGTGTAGCCTGGCGGCAATTTGACGCCCGCGTTGACCTTCTTGATCGCTTCTTCGACCGTGCTGCCCAAGTCCCTGCCGCGCACGCTGTACTTCACCGCGACATAGCGCGAATTTGCTTCCCTGTAAATCTCGGAGCCGCCGTCGGTAACGCTTACTTTCGTCAACTGCGCCAGGGAAACGCGTTCACCTGTGGGCGAAAGCAGGCGGATTTTTTCGATGGCTTCGCGTGTGTCGCGAAATTCCGGCAAGTAACGGAGCACAAGGTCGTATCTCTGCTCTCCAACCAGCACCTGGCTGAGCGCAGTGCCGCCGACGGCCGTCTGAATCGCATCCTGGACGTCGGACACGTTGATTCCGTAACGCGCGGCCTGATCGCGGTCGACTGAAAAATCAAGATTCGGCTGACCAAGGATACGAAACAGTCCAAGATCTTCGACGCCTCGAACGCCGCGCATGATGCTGACGACGCGGTCTCCTGTGTTTTCCAGCGTCTTCAGATCATCACCGTAGATTTTAACGGCGAGCGCGCCCTTTACGCCGCTGACGGCCTCTTCGAGATTGTCCGAGATCGGTTGCGAGAAGTTCCAGATCACGCCGGGCATCTTCTCGAGCTCACGGGCCATCGCGGCGATGAGCTTTTCTTTGTCCTGGTGGAACACGGGCCGCCATTTGTCCTTGGGCAAGAGGTCCACAAAGTATTCGGTATCGAAGAAGCCGGTCGTATCGGTACCGTCGTCGGGACGCCCGATCTGGTTAACGACTTGCGGAACTTCCGGAAACGAGCAGAGAATCTGCCTGGCTTTGTCCGCCACACGCGCGCTTTCGGTGGGTCCGGTGCTGGGCGCGAGCGTTCCACGAACCCAGATCGCGCCTTCATCCAAGTGCGGCAAGAATTCCGAGCCGATCACGCCACTGAAGCCCAGGAAAATCGCGACCGCAAACGAAAACGCGGCGATCCCTATCGTGACCGGTCGATGTTCAATCGCCCACGTGACCGCCTTCCGATAACGGAGAGTCAGGTAGTTCATCACCGGGTTTTCCCACTCTTTGACCCCTAAACGAAAAAGCAGGCTTGCGAGCGCTGGAGCAACCAGCATCGAAAAAATCAACGCGCCCAGTAATGCGAAAACGACGGTCCATGCCATCGGCTTGAACAGCTTCCCTTCCACGCGTTGCAAAGTAAAGATCGGAAGATAGGCTGTGATAATAATCCCGATGGCGTAGAAAACGGGCCGCTGGACCTCGTGGGCGGCGATGCGAATCTGTTCGAGGGGAGTGCCTCGCTCCGTTTCCCGGCGATTCAAGTGGCGAACAATGTTTTCGATCATGACGACCGCGCCGTCGACGACCATGCCGAAATCCAAAGCACCCAGCGAGAGGAGATTCGCCGAAATATGGCGCAAGTCAAGACAGATGGAAGCGAAAAGCAATGCAAACGGAATCGTCAGGGCTACGATGAGTGCGGCGCGCGCATTGCCGAGAAACAAGAAAAGGATAACCACGACGAGGATCATTCCTTCGGTGAGGTTGTGCATCACGGTGTGTGTTGTGTAGTGCACGAGATCGTCGCGGTCCAGGTAAGGAACAATCTTCACGCCCCGAGGAAGAATCTGATCGTTCAACTGACGGACCATCGCGTGGATTCCTTCGAGCGTGGTCGCGGTGTCTGCGCCCTTGCGCATGAACACGACGCCTTCCACCACGTCACTGTCGTCGAGCACCACGCCGTCGGCTCGATGAATCGCTTTTCCGATTTGGCCGAGGCGGATTTTCGGCCCTTGCTCGACGACGGCAATGTCTTTGATACGCAGCGCGGCGCCCTTCTGCGTTTTAAGCACGGTCTTTTCGATATCGCGCGCGGTGCGCACCAGGCCCACCGCGCGAACGTTGATTTGCTGCGCGCCTTGTTCGATGAAACTGCCTCCGGCATTGGCGTTGGCGTTCGTTAATTGCTGCTCGACCTGCGCAAGACTGAGCCCATACGAAACGAGCTTGTCCGGATCGACGCGCACTTGATACTCACGCGTAATGCCCCCAAAGGACGAGTCATCCACCACCTCGGGCACCGACTTCAGGTATTTGCTGATCACCCAGTCCTGAATGGATTTCAGTTCCATCACGTCGTAGGAGGGGTTGTCGCTCTTCAGCGTGTACCAATAAATTTGGCCGATAGGACTGAAGTCCGGGCCAATCTGCGCGGAAACGTTGGGAGGAAGCGTTACTTGCGCCATGCGCTCGAGCACTTTTTGGCGGTCCCAGTCGTTGTCCGAATCGTCGTCAAAAATCAGGTTGACCACAGATAGCCCGGCTAAGGAAGCGGAGCGCACATGTTGCAGATGCGGAATCCCGTTCATCTGGATTTCCACGGGGATAGTTACTTGCTGCTCGAGTTCCTCCGCGGCACGTCCCGGCCATTGCGTGATCACCTGCACCCACACATTCGCGACGTCGGGATAAGCTTCCACCGGAAGTTTCACGAAGGAGATTACACCCCAGGCGAAAAGTAGAAATGCGACGCTGAGAACGATGAAGCGATTGTTGAGGGCGTAGTCAACGAGCAACCGAATCATTACTGCGACACCGCGTTCTGGAATTCAAGCGCGTTGGATACGACTTGATCACCGGGTACGAGTCCCGACAAGACCTCTTGCATGTTGCCGGGAAGCATCTCGCCGCCATTCACTTCTGTGAGCCGAAATTTCTTGTCTTTGATAGGAACATAGACCCAGTCGCGGTCGTGCAAATGCAGAATCGCCGTCGCTGGAACCGAAGCGCGCCTTTCCTTTTTTTGGCCATGAAAGGTTGCGGTGACAAACATGCCGAGGCGCATCAAGCCTGGGTTGCGCACCTGAATGCGTACTTTCGCGGTGCGAATATTGGGATCGAGGATCGGGCCGATGTTGCTGATGACTCCAGTGAAGTTTCGGTCGGGGTAAGCATTCAAGCGGATATCGGCGTTTTCTCCCACGTTTACATTCGATAGATCGTTTTCGTATACGTCGCAAAGGATCCACACATCGCTCAGGTCAGAGATCGTGAACGGATTCGGTGAGCCCAGGCCCGCCACGCCGGACGCGTTCGTAACTTGCTGGTCGGTAATCACGCCGGATGCTGACGCGCGAATCTCGACAACGCCTGATGGGTGATCCAGATTGTTGTTGCCGAGCACTCGAAGTTTCTCGGCGGTGGCTTTTACATCGACATTGGCCTTCGCGTCAGCGTCCTGCGCAACCTGAAGATCGTTTTGAGAAATCGCGCCTTTGTCGAACAGGAGCTGCGCCCGCTCGGCCTGAGTGCGCGTGAGCTGTTCATCGGCGACGGCCTTCTGATAGTCGGAAAACGCGCTGGAAACGTCCGCGCTTTGTATGCGCAGCAATAAGTCGCCCTTTTTTACGGTGTCTCCCAAGCGCGCCGCAATCTCTACAACACGGCCGGTGGCTACCGATATGACGGGAACATTCCTGGAGACATCGGGACTGACCGTACCGGTTACACTCAACTTTGGCGTGGCAATATACTCAACCGCTGCCACCACGGGAAACTGATCGGGATGCGCTGGTTGAAAAATACCTGGAACGCTCGCTTGCTCAACTTTCAGCGGCGGCGGCGCCCCCGCATTCGCATCCTTCTCCGCATCTCCGCACCCCGCCCCAACCAGCGCGATCGTCAAACACAGCGGGAGTGCTGCAAACCCGCGGGCTTTCATCGAATGACCTCGCGTGCCTTCGCAGAGTTCGGGGACAGAATTTGTCCCGGGCAAAACCGTAGAAAAATCGTCTCGAGGGATGGAACGGCCTTGGCCGAACGTGCTGAGCTGGCATGTCGGAACATGTTGGTCTCAATCTTCGCATTTTGATGCGGATAGACGGAAATATACACCGTTGAGGGTAAAAGGCCCTCTATTACAGGACGATGAATGCCGCCGGTCGTACGCAGCAATTGAAATGAAGCGGATCTTGGCGGTAATGTGCTGAATGGCATTGCTATTCGGCCTCTAAAATTGATACCATACCCCTCTAGGGTATACAAGCCAAATGTCTCATACTTCTCGCGAAAAGCTTGACCTCGTTTCTCGCACCAAGAAAGTTATCGGCCAGCTCGAAAGCGTTCTTCGCGCTCTCAATGAAGACGAGCCGTGCGCCGACGCGCTCCAGCGCCTGGCCGCCGCCCGCGGCGCCATCAACAGCCTTATGGGCGAACTGATGGAAGACCACATTCGTAATCACATGCCTCGCAATTCCAAATCTTCGGAAGAAGCCGCCGACGACGTTATTCAAATCGTTCGCACGTATCTCAAGTAGCGGAAAAGCCGCCGCGCAAAAGATAGTCGCGTTTGCCGCTGTTTTTCTGTATCTTCCGTGCACCCAAGTTTCGACGAATCGAATCCAAGCCCCAGGGAGATCTCTCGGTGACACGATTGTTTGC
>DASXMM010000249.1:0-8658 GCA_036495665.1 Candidatus Acidiferrum sp.
ACATTCAAGTGACCCTCTCGAACCACCGCGGTCACAGCGTAATTGCCTCAACAAACCAATTTGGCGAATTCTCCGGCGAACTCGAAAACTCCGGCGATCTCGAGCTTTCGATCCCCGGCCAGGCAGACCAGTCCATCTTAATTTCCCTGCGCAACGCGTTGGGGAATCTACGCGGAGGCAAGTCATGACGTTGGCCGCCGGAACGCACATTACAAGGGAGTCCCATTTTGGTACTGCATGCCGTACGAAAGTACCAAAATCCCTTGTAGCTTTTGTTCGGCATCGAGAAACCACCCGTACTATTGGCCCAAAAGGAAGATTCCGCAAGACTTAGCGGGTATCCCTTTGTGCCGGTGTTCGATTGGCTCGAAAGCAGGAGACCCCGAAAGGGACTAAAACTATGAAACGCTACCTCGGCGTTCTTGTCGTCCTCGTCGCCTTTTTCGCTCTGAGCGCGCCCTCGGCATCCGCCCAGAACCGCTACATTGTTCGCACTAAGGGAGGCTTGGGTTCGGTCCTCCGACTCTGCCTTTCAGAGAATTGCCAAGTCCAAGGCTCACTGGACGGCAACGTAAATCAAACCTTCTTGGTCACCTCCGCTGGGAACCTGATCCAGGATCTCCTCAGTCTCGTCGGCAACCTCATCGAAGAACTGCTCGGTATCGAGAGCGTTGAAGCCGATCGGCTCCTCGCTCTGCCTCAACGCCCAATCACCTCCATCCCCGGCAGCCTCTACAACCTGACTCCGGTGAACTACTACGGCACGCCAGTTCCGCAGGGCTACGTTTCACAGCCAGCCACGCAGCTCATCCGCCTCGTCGACGCGCAACGAGGATTCAACGTCACCGGCACCGGCATCGTCGCCATCATCGATACGGGCGTGGACACAACGCACCCCGTCCTCTACCCTGTCCTGCTACCCGGTTACGATTTCACCCGCAACCAGCCCGGCGCCTCGGAATGGCTCGATGTTCCTGGACTGCAAGCAACAGAAGCCGCCAACTCTTCCGAGCAACAGCCTGTCATCGTTCAGCAGTCCAGCGCTGCCGTGCTCGACCAATCGTCGGCCGCTGTACTGGATGGTGGACCCTATTCCGACTTCGGCCACGGCACAATGACCACCGGCTTAGTCCACTTGGTCGCCCCGACCGCCAAGATCCTTCCCTTGAAGGCCTTCGGCGCCAACGGACAAGCCTACCTCTCCAACATAGTCGCGGCCCTCTACTACGCCGTTCAACACAAAGCCAACGTCGTAAACATGAGCTTCGACGTTTCCCCGCCCTCCCAAGCCCTCACCCAGGCTATTAGCTACGCCAATCAGTCGGGCGTAGTCCTGGTCGCCGCCGCTGGCAACGAAGACACCAGCGCCCCTGTCTACCCTGCGGCCCTCAACACCAACGTCATGGGCATCGCCTCCACGTCGAATGAAGACGTCCGCTCCACCTTCTCCAATTACGGTAACACCGACGTCTGGATCGCGGCCCCCGGCGAGTACGTTATGTCCACCTACCCGGGTGGCACCTATGCCAGCGCCTCAGGCACCTCGTTCAGCTCCCCGTTAGTTGCGGGCTCAGCGGACCTGATGCTGAGCGTGAAGCCAGCACTCAACCAGGCAAATGCAGCCAATGCCTTCGCTCATGCCATAAAGCTGACGCCTGACCTACACAACGGCCGCCTCGACATCTATCAGGCGCTTTCGGCCTGGATCAACAGCGGCCAATAACCAACGTGATGAACGAGCGCATTCCGGTGCTCACCGCAGCTTCCCACCTCCCGTGGGCACCGGAATCACTCCGCATCAAGCAAGCAGAAGAACAAGTCGCCGCCCTCCGCAGCTCGGTCATCTGTGCCTTCAATCAACTCCTCGACCTCAAAGATCTCAACACCGGCGTGCACAGTACTCGCCTCGCCGAATGGGGCTTGCGCGTTGGTCAGGAACTGGGGCTTGAAGAACCCGAATTGCAAAACCTCGAAGTCGCCGCTCTCCTTCACGACATCGGCAAAGTTGGCATACCCGACGCCATCCTGAAAAAGCCCGGGAAACTCGACCCCGACGAATACGCCCTAATGAAAAAGCATCCGGAATACGGCTGGGCCGTCCTCCGAATGCTCCCAGGATTCGAGCGCTCCTCGCTCGACATCCTGCATCACCATGAATCTTTCGATGGAAAGGGCTACCCGGCCGGCCTCAGAGAGACAGAAATTCCCATCGTCTCGCGAATCGTCTGCGTCATCGACGCTTTCGACGCGATGGTCTCCTCGCGTCCCTACCGCGCAGGCCTACCCGTAGAGGAAGCCGCCCGCCGTCTCGTCCAATGCAGCGGTACTCAGTTCGATGCAGCAGTAGTGAAATGTTTCCTGTCGTTTGCCCCCGCAGAAATGGCGACCGTCTTCGCCGCCGCCGGCACCTCAGTCTCCTCCGCCCTCTAAACTCCCGCCACGCCCATACATTTTGTAGGAGCGCAACATTGCTGCGCCCCATCCCGGCACGATTGCGCTACTCGCAAATCAACCGAAGTTAGAATCCGCAATCCTCTCGCCCGAAAGCCTCAGCGCATCCTCTGGTTATTCTCGCGCCGCCTCGCTACCCACTCCTTCTGACTGCTCTTCCCGCTCCAGTCGCAGCTTCGCCGCCACCAACCGAATCTCCTCGTACGTAATCTCCGGAGGCAAAGCCTCCTTCAAAGGCTTAAGCCTCTCAACTCCCAACCGCCCACAAGCCTCTTCAATCCTCGCCAACTTCTCCGCATCCACCCAACCCGGCTGAAACTCCACTTCCCCTCGCTCCATCATCCCCACAACTAAACCGACAACGCTAGAAAGCAATCGCCCGCGCGTCTTCGCAATCTCCTCAAAATTCCGCCCCTCCGCCAACAATCGTGCAGTCTCTTCTGCCGGTTTTGTCTTCTCCTCCGCGGCCACGGTCGCTCGAGACCCACGCCCAAACGCCGCCAGCGCATCCAGGATTCCCTGCCCATACAGTTCTGTCTTCTTATCCCCGAACCCAGAAACCCCGCGAAGCTCACTCAACGAACGAGGCCGCAACCGGCAAAGTTCGTCGAGCGAAGTGTCATGCATCACGATGTAGGCGGCGGTGCCGCGTTCTCTTGCTACAGTCCGCCGCCACTCGCGCAGAAATTCGCGCAACTCCGGATCAATCCCTGCCGCAACGCTGCTTGCCCGCGAATCCCCGAAAGGAATGAGCGTCGCAGTCCGCTCGCTCTCCCTCGCCTGGTAAACACGCGCGCTCGTCTGCGCGGTAACTCCTGCAGTTGCCCCGGCGGCTTTGGACTTCTTCACCCTCTTGCCGGCCGCTGGCGCCGACAGCCATTCCGGTTCGCACACACACACATCGCAAGCTCCACACGAATTCCACTTACGATTCTCGCCAAAATGCGAACAAATCTGATGATGCCGGCATCGTTTCGCTTCCACAAAATTCCGAATCTCGTGATACCGCTGCCACGCTCGCGCTTTCTCCGCCGGGTCCGTCAACTGCTCCACAAAATACGTCAGCAAACCCACATCCCGCTTCTGCCACAGCAAAATACAATCCGCCGGCTCGCCATCGCGCCCGGCCCGCCCCGCTTCCTGGTAATACTGCTCAATCGACTTTGGCAGCGACAAATGAATCACCGCACGCACCGCCGCCTTGTTAATCCCCAATCCAAACGCAATCGTCCCCACCAGCACGCGCACTTCGTCCGACATCCACCGCTCTTGATTCTGCCGTCGCGTGTCGCTGTCCATCTTTCCGTGATAAGCAATCGCCGAAATTCCCTGCTCCGCCAAAAAATCCACCGTCTCCTCAACCCGCGCAATCGTCGGCGCGTACACAATCACGTTGCTCTCCGCATATTTCCGCATCGCGCGCATCAAAAGCTCCGCCTGCGTCTTCCCCACACATTCCTTCACGATGTACCGCAAATTCGGCCGGTGAAAACTCGCAATGTACTTATCCGGCTCCCGCAATTTCAACTGATCGATAATGTCGTGCCGCACCCGCCGCGTCGCGCTAGCCGTAAACGCTGCAATCGGCTGCTCCTTAAAATGCTCCCGCAAGCGGCTCAACAACCGGTACTCCGGCCGGAACTCATGCCCCCACTCAGAAATGCAATGCGCCTCATCAATCGCAAAAAAAGAAATCGGCACCCGTTTCAACCACCCGACCGTGTCCTCGCGCGCCAACCGTTCCGGCGAAAGATAAAGCAGCCGGTAAGCCCCCTCGATGGCCTTCTTCAACACCCACGACTGCACATCACCAGCCAACGTGCTGTTCAACAAAGCCGACGGAATCCCCATCTGCGTAAGCTGCGCCACTTGGTCCTGCATCAACGCAATCAAAGGCGACACCACAATCACCGTCTTCTTCTCCAAAATGGCCGCCGGCAACTGGTAGCAAAGCGATTTCCCGCCACCCGTAGGCATCACCACACACGTATCCCGCCCACCCAGCAAACTCTTCACAATATTTTCCTGCAAAGGACGAAACGCGTCGTAACCCCAATATTGCCGCAGCGCCCCCAGCAGTTCCGCATCCGAGTTCATGTTCAGAGTATAGCCGCTAACCGCGCGCTCCGAATTATCTCTTGACTTGACAGAGCCGCTGGCATAACTCAGCATCCGAAACCGTGCTTTGGATTCTGGGCGGCGACCAAACGTCTCCAGCTCCGCCTCACCCAGCGTATCTGTACGAGTTCAACCCGATCGCGACGCACCACCGCTTCCCTCTGGAGGGCTGCCTGTGACCTGGAACCAAGTCTACGATCCCCTCGGCCATTGGTGGCTCTCCACCCTGGTCGCCGCTCTCCCCGTAGTGGTTCTTTTGGGCTTACTCGCAGGCTTCAAAGTCCGCGCTCACCTCTGCGCCGTCGCAGGTGCCGCAACGGCTATCCTCTGCGCCGCCCTGGTCTTCCACATGCCTGCACAGTTGGCCGTCAGCAGCTTCCTCTACGGCTCCGCCTACGGGCTCCTCAAAATCGTCTGGATCGTCATCGCCGCCGTCTTCCTTTACGACATCTCCGTCGAGACCGGCCAGTTTGAGATCATGAAGCAGTCCGTGGCAGCCATCACCCCCGACCGCCGCCTCCAACTCCTCCTCGTAGCCTTCTGCTTCGGCGCTTTCATTGAAGGCTGCGCCGGGTTCGGCGCACCAGTCGCCATCGCCGGAGCCTTCATGATCGGCCTCGGCTTCAAACCCTTCCACGCCGCCGCGCTCAACCTCATCGCCAACACCGCACCCGTCGCCTTCGGGGCTATCGGTACGCCGATCCACGCACTCGCATCCGTCACCGCCCTCAACGAGAGCGACCTCAGCGCCATGATCGGCCGCATCCTCCCCATCACCGCCGTGATTGTCCCTTTCTGGCTAGTCCGCGCCATGGTCAGCTGGTCCGAAACGTGGGAAGTTGCTCCCGCCATCTTGGTCGTCGGCATTTCTTTCGCCGGCACACAATGGTTCTGGGCCAACCACATGGATAGCAATCTCGTCGACATCGCCGCAGGCGTCGTCTCCCTCATCGCCACCATGATCTTCCTCCGCTTCTGGAAACCAAAGCGCATCTGGCGCTTCGAAGGCGAACGCGAAGAAGACGCCGCCAAAGTCGCCGCAGCAGCGACCCAAGCCACAGTCCGAGACACGATGGGCGACGAATGGAAAGTCCGCGAAGATCAACCGGCCGTAGCCCACCACACCGCAGGACAAATCGCCAAAGCCTGGCTCCCCTTTGCCATCCTCTCCATCTTCGTTCTGCTGTGGGGATTGCCCAGCATCAAGCTGGCCATGAACAAAGCCACCACTCCCGCCTTCACCGTGAAAATGCCCGACGGCAAAAATCGCCCCGGCCCCGCCGGTTGGGACTGGCCCGCGCTTCACAACAAAGTTTTCCGCACCACGCCCGTCGTCGCCAAGCCCGCACCCGAAGCCGCCCGCTTCGATTTCAACTGGCTCACCGCAACAGGCACCGCCTGCTTCCTAGCCGCTCTGATTTCCGGCCTGATTCTCGGCCTCGGCCCCGGCAAAATCATCAAGATCTTTGGCGGCACTCTCTACCGCCTGCGCTTCGCCATCGTCGCCATGACCTGCATGCTCGGCTTAGGCTACGTCACCCGCTACTCCGGTATGGACGCCGTCTTAGGCCTCGCCTTCACCCGCACCGGCTGGTTCTTCCCCTTCTTCGGCGCCTTCATCGGCTGGCTCGGCGTCGCCCTCACCGGCAGCGACACTTCCTCCAACGTCCTCTTCGGCGTCCTGCAAAAAATCACCGCCCAGCAACTCAATCTCAGCCCCATCCTCATGTGCGCCACCAACAGCGCCGGCGGCGTCATGGGCAAAATGATCGACGCCCAATCCATCTGCATCGCCACCGCCGCCACCAACCAAGTCGGCCAGGAAGGCTCCATCTTCCGCTTCGTCTTCTGGCACTCCGTCGCCCTGGCTTCCATCGTAGGTGTCATAGTTATGTTGTACGCCTACGTCTTCCCCCAATTCATCCCAAGTGGCCTCACCTTCATCCACTAACGCTTCTGCATTTTTCCGTCGTAGGAGCACGACATGTCTGTACTACGTGGAGTATAGTAAAGTCAGGGAACAGTTCGGGTTGTCAAAAGCATGTGGAAATCGAAAATTCACCGAGTTTGTCTGTACATCGTTCTGGCCAGCGTTGCCCTGCTTTTGTTTAAGGTCCAAGCTTGGGCTCGCCTGACGCTCCCCCCTTCTATGGCTGACGTACGTCAGTTGGCAGAGAGAGCCCCGTTGGTTTTTCGCGGAAGAGTTCTCACGGTAACTCCCACTATCATAAACAGCGAACCTGGAGCCAGGGTCGCTTCGATCGCGAAAATTCAAGTTGACCGTTGGTATCGCGGGAAAGGAACAACGGAGGCGTCACTGCGTTTTGCGTACGGCGGCTATGCGATTGATGGGCACGATTGCATTGATTTTCGCCCTGAAGAGTACTGGGTAGTATTTGCCGTCGAAAGAAATGGGCAACTCGAGATGGTCGATGACTGTGAAGGGGCGCTGACGATATCCCCGCTCCTCAGTCCCGACCTTGCGAATGCGGAATGGCTCGCACAAATGGAGGCGGACTTCCTTGCGGGACTTAACGACGACTCTTCCCCTGCACGCCTCGCCAGCATTCAGAGACTGGGCGGATTGAAGTTGCCTTCTTCGCGAGATGCACTTCATCGCGTGATAGAGAAGGGCGACGAAGCTGAGTCAAAGTGGGCAGTGTACGCTGCCCTGCGCACGGGTGACGCCACCGTACTCCCCAGAGTCAAGCGATTGCTTGCAAATGGCGATGGTGCATTACCTGAGTCTGCAATCGCGTTGGAACTGCAAAAAGTTACCGACCCCAGTGCGGTCCTCGACTTGCTAGGCATCCTGGAGAGTGCTCCGGGCCAGGTGACCAGAACATGCGTCCTGATTGCATTGGGTGAGAAATTGAGAGACCCACAAGCCGTGCCCAGTCTCGCGGTTCATCTTTCTGACTCCGACCACTACGGGCGATACGATGCGTTGGACGGACTGAAGAACATCACTCATGAAGAAGCGTGTACGCTGCCTCCTGGCTGGAGGGAACAAGATGTCGAACCGCAGGTAGCGCGCTGCAAGATTTGGTGGGACGAAGTCGGCAAGTTTCGGGATTGGACGCAAAACTAGGCTTCTCGATTTTATTCGCAAGCTGCTACCGCGCTTGGCGATCGTGCGCTAACGCCTGGCGGACAATCGAAAACTGGTCCACCGCCCTAGGGTTTGCTGCCTTCTCTTTCCCCTGTCTCCGTACTATCCTTCTCGCATCACCCAATGAACTCCACCCTCCTAAACGAACTCCGCTCCATCACCGGCCCCCGAGCCCTAATTACCGCCGAAGCCGAACTCCACACCTACGACTCCGACGCCCTCACCAACTTCCGCGCCATGCCCCAAGCCGTCCTCCTCCCCTCCTCCACCGCCGAAGTCCAAGCCATCCTCCGCCTCTGCCATCGCGAAAAAATTCCCTTCGTCGCTCGCGGCTCCGGCACCGGCCTCAGCGGCGGCGCGCTCCCCGTCGAAAACGGCATCGTCATCAGCCTCACCCGCATGAACCGCATCCTCGAAGTCAATCTCCCCAACGCCCGCGTGGTCGTCGAGCCTGGCGTCATCAATCTCGACGTCACCAATCGCGTCGCCCCGCAAAATTATTTCTACGCCCCCGATCCCAGTTCGCAATCCATCTGCAGCATCGGCGGCAACGTCGCCGAAAACGCCGGCGGCGCCCACTGCCTCAAATACGGCTTCACCACCACGCACGTCCTCGGCCTCGACGTCGTCCTCCCCGACGGCACGCTAGTCCACCTCGGCGCCAAAACGCTCGACGCCCCCGGCTACGACCTCCTCGGCGTCTTCGTCGGCTCCGAAGGCACGCTCGGCATCGCCACAAAAATGATTCTCCGCATCGTCAAGCGCCCTGAATGCGTGCAGACCCTTCTCGCCGCTTTCCCCGACACCAACGAAGCCGGCGCCGCCGTCAGCAGCATCATCGCCGCTGGCATGCTCCCTGCCGCCATCGAAATGATGGACACCCTCGCCATCCAGGCCGCCGAAGCCGCCGTCCACGCCAACTACCCCATGTGCGGCGCGCTCCTCCTCGTCGAACTCGACGGCCCCGTCGCCGAAGT
>DASXMM010000250.1:0-5779 GCA_036495665.1 Candidatus Acidiferrum sp.
CATGCCGCCGCGAGCGACGCGCTCCAGCAGGCGGTAGCGCGTGCCGCCAAGATCCGGTTCTTCGGTGCCTGCGCGCAGGCGGCCGATCGCTTTGTCCGAGAGCGATTTCATTTGGCTTCCCAGCCGATCACTTTGCTTCCCAACCAAAGACAGCGCGAGCTTCGCGATGGAATTCTTCTTCGCTGCCGCAGATTTCGCGCAGGCGCTCGAGAGCGCCGCGGCGAAATTCGCGGCGGGCCCAAGCCAGCGCGTTCGTTACGTCCGTAACAGGTATTCCGTATTCAGCCGCGAGCTTGTCGTAGGAGATATTTTCGTCGCCCGCCAGGTCGTATTCCTCGAAGAGGCGGAATGTGCGTTCGCGTTCGTTGGCTTCGCAATGCTTGCGCAGATCTTCGACGGCCAGCTCGAAGAGGCCGCGAATCCATTCTTTCTCGAAAAATTCTTCGAGCGATTCGGGGGAAGGAATCGCGGCGGAATCCATGGTGGCTCCGCCTAATTCTTCTTCAGCGCCGGCAAAATCGAGCGCGACGTGCGAAGTGTTCCCGCCGCGCTTCAAGCGCTTCGCGGCTTTGTCTTCGTTCATCACGAAACTGTCGACGCAGACGCGCAGGTAGGTGCGGAGCCGGCTTTTCGCGGGATCGAATTTCTCGAGGAGGCCGCGTTCGATGAGCTGCACAAAAAATCCCTGCGTTAAATCCTGGGACTCTTCGACGGCGCGGTTCCAGCGCAGGCGGACATATTTGTAGACGGGCTTCCAGTAGGCGGCGCAGAGTGTGTCCATGGCGCGCGTGCGCTCGGATTCGTCGGCGCTGCGCGCGGCGTCGATCACGGAGAAGCGCGTCAGGGGAAAGCGGTCGCCTCCTTGGATTGCTTGGTCGTCGTTCATCTCTTGCCGCCGGTCATCGCCGCCCTCGAAGAGTCGGTCTTCGTGACGGAGGAGTCTATGCAGGAAGCGCCAAGCTGACAAGGCGTCTCTCTTCCCGTTTTGGGAAGAGTGGATTGGACAGCTAGGACGACGCCCTTGGGCCCCCCTCTTTTTCGTAAGAATGTGATTCGATTGGGGTTAAAGGGGAGGAGTGTGCGAAGGATGTGATTCTAAAGGAGATAAGGTTGAATTTGGGCGCAGATCGGCGGAACGAGCAAGGGTTGGGGTGTACACCCCCGGTGTTTTGCAAAAGAGTGCGGAAGTGATTGAGGAGTAAGGAATTACGAGAATACTCTTTTTTGAAGAGTGTGGAAGAGTTTGAAAACGTTGGATTTATCTTTGGGGTGTTTTTGCGAAAAAGTGAAAAGAGTGATCGGTTGGGGCGGGAGAACGGCGTGCCCGTGGCTTGGCTGAAGGTGGACTTTGACACAGAGACCAGGGACAGTGCACCGAGGAGTCCAGGGCGGGGAGAACCAACGGGACTTGACGAGCTAAACATGAAAGATTTTACCAGAGTGGAAGGGTTGTTGTCAATAAGATAATTGTATTTATCGGGGACTATTCGAACCACTGAGGCGCATTCGAACGGCGAGAGAGTAAGTTTTGGAATTGGAAGGAGTTGGCGGGGGCGTAATTGAATTGATACGGCTGTGGAAATGTGTGGAAAACGTTAAAAGCGAAATGCGCGCTTGGATCCAGGATGTGGTTGAGTGAGGCAATTTCAGGTTGTGAAGATATTGTTGTTGAGGAAGTCGTTGCGGAACTTGCCAGTGGGGTCGAACTTCTTGGCTAAGGCGATGAATTCGGGGAGTTTTTTGTAGTGGGAGTGGAGTTGTTGGGGCGGCATGGTGAAGAGTTTGCCCCAGTGGGGGCGGGCCTGGAAGGGGGCTAATTCCTTTTCGATGACCGGCAAGAGCTTACTGACAGCGGGCCAGTCTTGTTTCCAGGTGAAGTGGATGGTGACGCAGGGTTGCTGGTAGCAGGGGCTCATCCAGAGATCATCGGCGGCGATGGCGCGGATTTCGGTGATGAGGAGGTGGGGAGTGATCTGGCCGCGGAGGCGTTCGACGGCGAGGATGGCTTCGACGGCGTGGTGGCGGGGGACGAAGTATTCGGATTGGAGTTCTTTGCCCGCGCTGGGCGTGAAGCCCATTCGGAAGTGCGGGAGGCGTTCGTACCACGGGCCGAGGATGCCCATTTGCTCGGTGCAATTTTCGGCGGAGAGTTCGGCGATGGGATGAAGATTTTTGGTGGCCAGCTTAGCGCCGAAGAATTCTGGCTTGGCGTTGAAGGCGTGGCCTTTTTCTTCGCGGCTTTTGAGCCAGACTTCGCTGAAGCGCTGGTTTTGCCAGTCGGTGAAGAGGCTCACGCTGTAGGCTGCGGCTTGGATGGCGTCGAAGTGATCTTTCATGGCGGTGAAGGAGAGATTTTCGTAGACGTACTGGCGCATCTGGTAGGTAGGCTGGATGTCGAGCGTGATTTTGGTGATTACGCCCAGGGCGCCGAGGCCTACTACCGCGCCTTTGAAAAATTCTGCGTCGTTTCGGCGTGAGAGTTTCACGACGTCGCCGGTGCCTGCGACGATTTCGAGTGCGTTGACAGCGGTGGCGAGATTGCCGTTTTTTTCGCCGGAGCCGTGAGTGGCGGTGGTGCAGGCGCCAGCTACAGAGATGTGGGGTAGCGAGGCAAGGTTGTGGAGGGCGAAGCCTTTTCTGTCGAGGAGCGGGGCGAGTTGGCCGTAGGTGATGCCGGCGTCGATGGTGACGGTGCGGGCCTGCGCGTCGAGAGAGACGATTTCGTCGAGCGGCTTGAGGGAAAGGAAGGCGTCTTTGCTGTCGGCGATGTTGTTGAAGCAGTGGCGGGAGCCGAGGACTTTCAGTTTGGGTTGGGATTTTACGAAGGACGGAATTTCGTCGAGGGATTTGGCCGTGTGGAGGTTGTCGGTGCTGTATTCGAGGTTGCCGGCCCAGTTGGTGAGTTTGTCGGGGTTGGCCCAGGCGAGGAGGCGCGAGACGGCGGGTGTGGCGATTGTGGCGGAAGAGAGTTTCAAGAAGGTGCGTTTGTTCATGGTGCCAGCGGGAAAGTCCTTTTTGATTTCGGAAACGTGGGAATAGTACACCCGGCAGTATGAATTGCGGCACCGAGAAGAGTTCGCCGCACTGCGTTGAGGTCGCTACGACCCGAAAACACGTTCCTTGTATTGGCGCGCATACCGAATCCACGCCTCATAGATAACAGATTTTCCAGGCCCAAGATCGCTTAGTGCTCAGGCTCGCTTGTCCAATTCTTCGCCTCGGCTTGTGAGTCCCGCTCGCTCCAGGATTTCATCAGGATTGCCATCAGCTTCTGTGCGGTGAGCCAAGAGAGGCACCATCAGTTAGCGGAAAGAACACAGACTGAAGTCTGTGCCACATTATTCGGAGCGGAGGGCGACGATGGGGTCGATGGTGGAGGCGCGGCGGGCGGGGAGGTAGCCTGCTAGGAGGGCTACGAGGAGGAGGAGAAGGGAGACGGCGGCGATTGTGGGGCCGTCGCTTGGGGAGAGGCCGAAGAGCATGGAGGCGATCAGGCGGGCTGCGGCTAGCGCGGACGGAATGCCAATCAGAATGCCAAGGAGTGCGAGCGCGAGCGTTTCCTGGAGGACTAGCCAGAGAACATTCTGACGCTGCGCGCCTACCGCTACGCGGACGCCGATTTCGCGGGTGCGGCGGGTTACGGTGTAGGACATGAGGCCGTAGAGGCCGATGGAAGCGAGCAGGAGGGCGAGAGCGGCGAAGAAGCCGGAGAGCATGGCGGTGACGCGCTCTTCGACGAGCTCGTGACTGATGACTTGCGGAATCGTTTTCGTGCTGAGCGCGTATTCGTGGCCGAGCGACTCGATCTCATGGCTTACGGTTTTTTCGATGGCTTCCCGAGCGGCTCCGGTTCGCACGATGAGGTTGCCCCATTGTGGCGGGTACTGGAAAAAGGAAAAATAGATAACAGGAGCTGCGACATTGCGGAGATCGAAGACGCGAGCGTCGTGAGCAACTCCCACGATTTCAAGATTTTGATACTCGGGCATGAAGCTGAAGCGGATGGTCTTACCGATGGCATCGCCGTTCGGAAAAAGGCGGTCAGCGAGAGCGCTATTCACGATGGCGATACGCGGGTGGTGTTGGTCATCCGCGTCAGTAAATTCGCGGCCCCGGAGCAACGGAATGCCGAGTGACCGGAAAAAGCCCGGCGAGACCTCCGCGGCATCCGCCAGGAGACGTGGGCCCGCGTTCGGATCGGCCGCTATAGGAGAGACGGTGTCATGCCACATCTCCGGGCTGGGGATGGGGGCACCGGAAAAGCTGACCGACCGGATTCCCGGGAGGTTGGAAATACGCTCGATGAGTTGTTTGTGATAACTGTTTATGTCGAGGTTTTGGTAACCGCCCGGCCTTGGATACAGGTTGATTTCGAACACGCTCTCTGTTTGAAAGCCGAGGTCGACGGAACGCAAACGTTGGAAGCTGCGCACGAAGAGGCCGGCTCCTAACAATAGAACCAGGGAAAGAGCAACTTGAGTGATGATGAGCGCCTTGCTTAGTTTGCCGGCGCTTCCGCTCAAGCTGCGCGCATTTTGCTGGAGTACTGCGGCTGGGTCTTCGCGGGAGGAACGCCAAGCGGGAGCGAGACCGAAGAGAATTCCCGTGACGAGCGCCGCAGAGATCGTGAGAGAGAGCACGCGCAGGTCGGGCGTTAGATCAAGCGTGACTGGGAAGATGTTTCCTTCCGTCATGAGGTGCACGAGCAAGCGGCTTCCCCAGAAAGCGAAGACCAGGCCGAGAAGCGCACCAGCACAGGATAGAGCCAGACTCTCGGTCAAGACTTGTTTGGCTAGGGACCAGCGGCTTGCGCCGATGGCGACGCGAACGCTCATCTCATGGCTGCGCGCCGCTGCGCGGGCGAGCATCAGGTTGGCGAGGTTTACGCACGCGACGAGCAAAATCAATCCGACGATGCCAGCGAGAACGTAGAGCGGGCGGGCAAATTGGGACCGCAATCCACTGGAGAAGCCTTTCGCTGCAGATGTGACTTCGAGGCCCATTGAGAGGAAACGATCGCGACGCGGTCCGGGAGTCTCGGTGGAAGCGGTGGCGAGAAGAACGTCGGGCCAGAAGGATTGGAGCTGGGCGCGAGCCTGTTCGATGGTGACGCCGTCGTTGAGACGGCCGATGACAGACAGCCAGAGTATGGAACGGCTATCGAGACTGAAGTTATTTCCATCGGCTAGCTGAGGGTAGGCAGTGATGGGAATGGTGATGTCGGGCGGCTGGCCAGTGGTCATTCCTGAAAACCACTTTCGGGTAACGCCGATAATCGTGAAAGGATGGCCGTCGACGCGGACCTCTTTGCCGACGACGTCGAGCGTGCCGCCGAGGCGGTTCTGCCAGAACTCGTAGCCGAGCACGGCGACGTTGGGATTCGTATTGTCAGGATCGGAGTCTCGCGGAGAGAGCAAGCGGCCGAGCAGAGGCGTTGCACCGAGCTCGGCGTAGCAATTCCCGGTTACGGTCATCACGTGGTTCTGCGCAAGAACTCCGTTCATTTCCACGTTGAACATTCCGGTGGCGCCCCAGCCTATCAATCCGGTGAAAACGCGCTGACCGCGCTCGACTTCGCGGAACATGGGATAGGAGAAAGGGACCTTGGCTTCGGGGCGGACGGCGGAAAGCTGGACTAGGCGCTCCGGTTGGCGAACGGGAAGATCGCGGAGGAGTAGTGCGTTGATGAGCGTGAAGATGGCGGTGTTGGCACCGATGCCTAGGGCTAGGGAGAGGATGGCGACGGTGGTGAAAGCGGGATTTTTGCGAAGGCCGCGGA
>DASXMM010000251.1:0-11044 GCA_036495665.1 Candidatus Acidiferrum sp.
AATCACATCAACAGCTTTATGAATTTCCGCGTTGCGGATATTCAAGCATGCTATGAACTATGGAAAAGCCGAGGAGCCGAGTTCATCACCGAGCCCATCCCCAAGTACGGCGAGACGCGCTGCTACATCCGCGATCCTGACAGTTACATTATCGAGGTCGGACAGAGCACCGCGCTCACGTACGGTTAACGCCGGGCCCGAATGAGGATCTAAACGCTTACGGATGTCCGATTAAGTGCTAGCCCATTGGCGCGAATGACACATCACCGCTCGGCCCCACAAGCCTTGTGCGCGGGACACAATATTTATAGTGAGCACTGTATCGGAATTGGAGTCGCGATCCGTGCTCCGATATTAGGCGCTAGGGTTGGCAGCCATCCGCGAGCTATTTGGCAAATAGATCAATGCGAGATTGAGTCCAAGGACCTTCTCCTCGTGGAGGCGGTGGCGGCATAACTGCGCCACCAATTCCTCGAATTCGGTCGTAGATGGCAGATGCATGGGCCTTTACGTCGTCATAACTCGCCAGGTTAAAAGCTTTGCTCATCGCGTGAATGTCTCGGTCGGTAAAAAGCGGGCGAATGTCCGCTTCGAAGCTGGTTATCTTGGTCATTTTGCGTCCTCCTGTGTAATGCGACTAGACGGATGGCTGATGCGGGACAACCAGAAGTTCTGCTACCAAATCGGATAGCTGAGAGACGGGCCTGTGGTCCAGCGCTATTCTCGTCACAAGCTCTTGTCTAGCAACAAGCTGCTTCGGCGATCGATCACCTCAGTAACTTGCCGGCGAGCCAATAGTCAACACTGAACTTTCCCGGACCAGAGCTGAGCAGCCAGAAAAAGAAGAGCACGTACAGGACTTCCGGAAGGTAGAGGAAATCGTCGAGCCAGTTAAAAGATGAAAGTCCTTTAGGGATGGTAGAAATCGCGTTGGTCAGGGTGGCGACAATCATATCGATCAATAAAGCCACGCAGGCCGGGCTCGAAAGAAACCCCACGATCAGCAAGGATCCGCAAACGAACTCGACACTCGACACGAAATAAGCCGTCAGCTGTGGAAACGGGACTTTGGCCTTAACGAGCGTGTCGTAAACAGGCTTCGTGCCGCCGGCGACAAATAATTTGTTTGCCCCGGAGATGGCGAAGAACAGCCCGATCGCAACGCGCACCAGCAGGATGGCATATTGTTCCAAATCGTTGCTACCCAGCAGCGCAAACTGGGCCAACCATTTCCAATCCATCTCTTATCCCTCCCTCGGTTTCGGCCTCGAGATTATGTGTCCATCCGTTCGACCCATTGCGCGCGCGACGCGGGTGCCACGAATGGATCCGCAAAGTACTGTGTTTCCCGCGCAACCTTGTCACCCCTGAACTCCATGATGCTCACGGTGTAGGACGGCTTGCCGTCATATGTCAGGATGAATTCGGTGACCCAAAGATTACCGCCGCCTATGATTCGCCGGATAGTAAACCGCTTTTTGTTCGGCTGACTAGAGCGTTGGCCCTGTATGTTGCGGCGACCGCGGGTTCGCTCGCCGGACTGCGGGTATTCCAGCACTGCGTCCTCGAGATAGATGAGGTGCTCCGTTTCAAAATCGTTGGCATCGGAGGCCGCCCAATGCTGATCCAGTGCCGCACGGATCTCTTGATCTCGCACTCCAGAAGACTGCTCCGTCTTTTGTGGATCGTTCATCTTGAGCCTTCCATTCGACAAGGAGCTAAGTGCTTTAGCGGAATCGGAGTGTACGACTCGTCAAGTCGCGCAGACTCCTCCTACGAGTTGTTGTTTCGCGGATCGTCTTTCGCGCTGAGGTATTCCAGTCCGAGCGGCCCCATCGCGGTTACTTGCGTGACGTACTCGCCGGATTTCGCCCAGTGGAAATGGGGCGTGTTGCCAGGGAGAATGATCACGGCGCCGGGCGGATAGGCTTCCAACTTACTCGCGTTGAATTCATCACCCAGTCCGATATAAAAGACGCCGGAAATCACGGTATAGACGCGATCCTCTGGGTGCTTGTGAGGCATTAGCTTCACGCCGTGGGGCGTTTTGACCCTGATTGTGTAAGGGCCGGGCTCCGAGGGCTTACCCACGACGACGGCCAGCCGTACGGAAGGTGGGAACGCCGGGAACGGTTTCCAATCGACATCTTCGGACAAGATGGTCTTGAAAACCTCCTGCCCGAGTTGGTGAGGCTGGACTTCGCTTTGCTGAGCTCGCTTTGCGGCGCTGGCTTTCTGAGACATGCAAACCTCCTTTCTGCAGAAAATGTAAAACATCACCACGGACTTGGGGCTAAACACTATCGCTGTACGCAGAATGGTTCAACCGCTATGAGAAAGATGGCCCCGGCTCTGTCCCCGGTTTCCGGGATTGGTTATGGTGATTGTGGCGAGAATGCCAGGTTCTTACTTTGGGTAAGATTCGTGTATCTCTAGCCGCACATTGAGTTTACGGCCAGAGATTTTCACTCGCTCTGATAAGGCGGGTGAGTACCATGACGAGCAAACTCTCTACGAAATATCTGCAATCTTCATAGATGCTTCTGCGTAGGCCGCGTCGACATTGCGAATGGCCAAGTGTCTATCGGGCGAATCCTGTATTCGTTGAGAGGGCGGTTTTCGTACATCATTTCCACAACAGTTTCCACCGCGACGTCCCTTACATCGAGAACTACAGGATTTCCTGTATTGCCGGAAGACCTCGAAACCGAATCAAATTATGCCCTTCCTCAAGTTCGGATTGGAGGTCCCCATGATGTCTTCCGATTTGATTTGCAATCAATGCAGTGACCCGTCAGAAGCAGTGAGTCAATTAAATGGCGGGAGATTTCTGGCAAAGGTCTGCGCCGGACAAACTGTGGTTGCCCTTCACAAGAGATGTGAAGCGGCTTGGGCAGAACAAAATAAATGCAGCATTTTGGTGCCGTTAAGAAACTCTCGCCCGGTGGTTGCGCCATATCGAGCGCCGCTGCGGTCCGCAACCCAATCGGTAGGGATGGCGCGATAGAAGCAGGTTGAGTCCGACGTTCGCAGGGCCTGGGAAACTCCAGCGGAAACAGAGGGTACACCAGAGGCACGCGAAAAACCGGACTTCATTAATGATTGATACGCAGACGCTTAGAATGTGGAGACGGGGGAAGTCGAACTACTCACGGGCTTGAAAACACGAGCCGCTGAAAACGTTAAAACCCGCAAAATAACGTTCGGACACACACATAACACGCCCGAACTATTTTACTTTTCCTGATGCCTGCTAGTCCCTTAGCCACTTCCAGGCATCTTCGATTCAGTTTGCAGAACGAAATAGATTCCGCCGTTTACTATGAAGAGGTATTCGACTTGCCCGCGCGTCCAGCGAAACGATCTCTCCAGACGCTTACTGTACGGTTCGTGAAATCCCACTAGTCCGCTGAGCGCTGCGAGGGTCGCCATGACGGCGAGTGGGTAGAAATAACGGGAACCATTCTGTAATCCCTTGCGCTCAAGGATAAACGCAGCTGCAAAGAACAAGAGCGCTATAGGGATGAGCCGCAAGTAATACCAGCTTGGATCGTCCGGGAAATGGGTCAGCAACCCGAAGCGCAGCAAGGTGGCGTGACATGGCAGCACGGCCATCACGACAAAAACAAGCGAAAACACGGAAGACCGCGTGAACCTCCGCAGCCAGAGATACGCGGGAAGAGGACTATTGCCCACCGCAATAGGGTGTGAAATCGGTCTTGTGTTGCTGGAATCCGGGTCGTAGAATCGCCAGCAGCCGGAGCGAAAATGTATGTGCGCAGAACTCGACGCACTAAAACGCAAAGCAGTCCACGTCTTCCGCGAGGTGAAGAGTATTCGAAGGTCCCGGGACGTGTCAATTTACGAAGATGTTGAATTGAACGGTGAGAAGCACAAGAGCATCAACGCGGTGCTTAAGCACTTGCTCGTTGGGCACGAGGGGAAACCCTGTCCCGCAGGTGACAGGCCCATTGTGAACCCAGACCACCTTCGTAGGTGAGCCGCGCCTGGGAGCGCCCGGATCGGTCAGCGCCGCCGCAATTTCGCCTTGACTTTCAAGCCTACATGTAGACAATGGACCTGTAGCTAATCTAGGTGTCCATGCCCACCGATAAAAACGAACTCCACCGTGGCACGCTCGACATGCTCATCCTCAAAGTAGTCGCCGCCGGCCCCCTCCACGGCTACGCTATCGCCCAGCGCCTCCAGCAAATCTCCAAGGACTACTTTCAGGTCCCTCAAGGTTCGCTTTACCCCGCCCTTCACCGACTCGAAGAGCGCGAGTGGCTCGATGCCGAATGGAAAGACACCAGCACGGGCCGCGAAGCCAAATTTTACAAGCTCACTACCAAGGGGAAAAAGCAGCTCCAGGCGGAAGTTCTCGGCTGGGAACGCCTATCTGATGCTATCTCGCTGATTCTTCGCACCGCCGACTAAGGATGCCCATGCGTTGGTTACGCCGGCTCGGTCATAAACCGCTCGTCGAAAAACGGCTCGACTCCGAACTGCATTTCCATATTGAGGAGCAAATCGCCGAGTATATCGCCAGAGGTCTCTCGCCCGACGATGCCCGCCGCCGCGCCAACGTCGAATTCGGCGGGGTCGAACGCTTCAAAGAAGAATGCCGCGAGGCTCGCTGGGAAAACCGTCTCGAGCTGTGGCTCCATGACGTTCAGTTCGCACTTCGCGGCCTCTGCAAAAATCTCCGTTTTACCATCGCTGCGGTTCTCGCTCTGGCGCTCGGCATCGGTGCCTCTACCGCCATCTTCAGCGTTATCTATAACGCTCTCGTCGCTCCCTTTCCCTACAAGGATCAAGGGCGCCTGATCACAATGCGCATCCGGGACCTCGACCAGCTTGGCCACGACGACGGCGACTTTCGCGGCCTGCTCAGCTACCCCGAGCTGCGCGACTACATGGAGCAAAACCGCGTCTTCGACGGCTTCATCGCCAACTGCGAAATCGATGTGGTCTACGACTCTGGCGAAAACAACACCTTCCTCGCTGCCAACTACGTCACGCCCGGCACTTTTGAGCTTTTCGGCGTCGCGCCCCTCATCGGACGCGGCCTCGAACCCGCCGATTATCAGCCCGGCGCCCCGCCGGTCTTCGTGCTTCGCTATGCGACGTGGATCAACCAGTTCGGTTCCGATCCAAACGTCGTCGGCAAAACGTTCTCCCTGAACGGCGTTCGGCGCACGCTCGTTGGCGTTATGCCTCCGCGCTTTGCCTGGGGCGGTGCCGATCTTTATATGCCGCGCGACCCCGAAACCGTCAACGTGATGCGCGGCGCGTATCCGCAATATTGGGGCGCCGTCGCGCACCTCAAACCCGGCGTCTCCATCGAGGAAGCAGAAGCGGAAATCAATGTCATCGCGGCGCGCATCGCGCCCAACTACCGCGAAGACTACCCCACGCACTTTCACGTGAGCGTCGACTCGTTTGTGCACGCGGTGGTTGGCCGCGGTTTCCGCAGGACGCTCTTCGTCTTATTCGCCGCCGTTGGCCTGCTGTTGCTGATCGGCTGCGCCAATGTCGCCAGCCTTTTGCTCGCACGGGCCACAACACGGGGCAGGGAATTCGCCGTTCGCGCCGCCCTCGGGGCCAGCCGCGCGCGCCTTATACGCCAACTTCTCCTCGAAAGTCTGCTCCTCGCTCTCGGTGGCGCCGTGATTGGAGTCCTTTTCGCTTGGGCCGGCATCCTTGTCCTCTCTTCCGCCATGCCGCCCTTTACGATTCCGTCCGAAACCGTCATCGAAATGAATGGTTGGGTCCTTCTCTTCGGCATCAGCCTGGCCATCGTCACCGTCGTTATCTTTGGCCTCTTTCCCGCCGTGCAAGCCTCCCGCGTGGACGTTCAGGATGCCCTCCGCGGCGCTGGCAAAGGCCTCGGCGGCACGGTCGCCAAATCCCGCTTGCGCAACGCTGTCATCGTCGCGGAAGTCGCCTTATCGCTGATTCTTCTCTTCATGGCGGGCCTCTTTATGCGCAGCTTCGTGGCGATCGAGAACGTTCCCCTTGGCTGGCAACCGGACCACATCCTCATCGGCCGCGTACCTCTCCCTTCGCAACGTTACAAAACCGGTCCGCAAATCGTTTCTTTCTTCGACCCCCTGATTCACGCTCTGAAATCAACGCCCGGCATCGAAGCCGCTTCGCCCACAAGCACAACTCCTCCCTACGGAGGCTGGAGCGGCAACATCGAAATCCCCGGCAAGACGCACACCGGCGAATGGGAGTCGCTCATTCAACTTGTCGGTGAAGATTACTTCTCGATCGTCCGCCAGCCTCTTGTCTCCGGGCGTTCGTTTAACGAAGCCGAGGTCGCCACCGCGCGAAAAGTAGTCGTCATCAATCAAACGTTTCAGCGCCGCTTTCTCGACGCGGGCGATCCTCTCGGCCGCACCGTCATTCTCGACGCCCTGAAAAAGCTTCCCGACGCCGTCACGGATCGCTCGTTTCAAATCATCGGCGTCGCTGCGGACGCCATGAATATGGGCCTTGAGCGGCCCACCGAGCCTGAAGCCTGGATTCCTTACAGCGTCAGCGGCTCGCTCATGCGCCGCCTCATTATCCGCACCGCGTCCGATCCCGGATCCATGAACGCCACGGTTCGCAAGGCGGTCTGGTCCGTCGACCCAACCGTGGCGTTCGCGGAAGGTGCGCCTATAACCGTAGGTCTTTACATTTTTTCCTACGCTCAGCCTCGCCTCGGCTTCTTTCTCGTCGCCACGTTCGCGGCTATCGGACTGCTTCTCGTGACGCTCGGCGTCTACAGCGTCATCGCCTACAGCACTTCTCGCCGCACTCACGAAATCGGTATCCGCGTAGCACTTGGCGCCGCTCCCTCTGATGTGCTCAAAATGGTCCTGAAGAGCGGCCTCGCGCTCGTCGTGCCCGGCATCATCCTCGGCATTCTTGTCAGCTTCGCGCTCTCACGCGCCGTGGTAAGCCAACTCTGGGGCGTCTCCCCCTACGACCCTTTCGCTGCCGTCTCGGTTGTACTTCTTATCCTCTCGATTGGCCTCCTAGCTTGCTGGGTTCCTGCCCGCCGCGCCACCCGCGTAAGCCCGGTCACCGCCCTGCACTACGAATAATCGAACCGAATCATCGCAACCTTCCTCCCTCGTTATTTCCTGAAAAAGTCTAGAAAACGTTGAAAGAGTTGGGAACTTTTTTACATGTAGCCCGTCTGGGTATATAGGTAGGAAGGCTACCGGTAGACAGCCTTTCCGTAGCGCCTTCCTGGTAATGGCCGGCATCGCCGCGCCTCTAGCCCAAGTGTCTCAATGGAGGACCCTAACCATGAAATCGGTTCCAAGCTTTGATTCAGCCAGAACTTTCGCTTCATGCTTCTTCCGCACAGCAGCTCTTGCACTGTTTGCCTGGCCGTGGTTGATCCCCCGCGCCAACGCTCAGGACGCCCAAAAAGCCGCCGGGATTCAACCAAGTCCGTGCGTCTCTCCCGCCATGGCGCAACTCCTAACGCGCGAAGCCAACTCTATCCGCGTGCGCCCCAACATTGGCTTCGCGGCGCAACAACCCGGATACCGCGAAAACGAAAAGGGAATTGCCCTCACGCAATCCCAAGACACCGCGCGCACTCTCCGCGAAGCCTACACATGGTTCGAAAATGCCGCCAGAAAAGGCTACGCCCCCGCCCAGGTAAACCTCGCGGTCCTTTCCCTTGCCGGCTGGGGCGCTCCTCCTAACGCAGGCGACGCCCTCTACTGGCTCCGCGAAGCCGCTCGCCAAGGTTACGCGCTCGCCTACTTCGACCTGGGCGTTCTCTATCTCCAGGGCTGCGGCGTGCGCCAGGATTACACTGAAGCTTTCATCCAATTCGAGCAAGGTGCGAACGCCGGCGACCCCGCCGCGCAAATGAACCTCGCCTATCTCTACGATCAAGGCCTCGGCGTCGCGCAAAATCGCGCCCGAGCCGCCGCGCTCTATCGTCAAGCCGCCGACGCAGGCCTACCCCAAGCCCAATACAATCTAGCCGATCTCTATCTCCGCGGCGAAGGCGTCCCCCAAGACGACCGCGCCGCCTTCGCCCTGTTCCAAAAAGCCGCCCAACAGGGCCACACCACCGCCCGCACAATGTTAGGCATGATGTACGCGCAAGGCCGAGGCACGAAGCCAGATCCAGAATCCGCCTACGCTTGGCTCACGGCCGCCGCTCAACAAGGCGACACGCGATGCGAAGCCGCACTCGTCAGGTTGGAGCGGAAACTCACTGCCACACAAATCGCCGAAGCAAAATCCCGCGCCCAAAATCTCACGCAACCTGCTTCTCGTCCGTCACAGTTGGCCGTATTACACTGACGAGATCACTTTCTGCCGACCGTCGATGCACAAATTTTCGATGTAAGTATCAGTTCGCGCCCGAATTGTGGTGCACGTCCGAGAAAAACTGGAGTCTATGCAACGACTATGACCCGGTGTTCACGATAATAGCCAGGCCGAAGGGCCTGATTTCTGCCGTCACGAAGAGCGGCAGTCTTGAAGCCTGGAAGTAACCCCATTGGCGCGAATTGACTCCCTCTCTCCAATACCAAAATGAATGCTGGGATTTCTTGACTGCTGCCAAGCCAGAAAGCCGGGCAACCCGCAGAGCGGTAGTATTGGTGATATGGATTCAGGCTAGCTTTGGCCGGTTTACTCGCAGAACCAGCGGCTCTCGCCAACTCGGCTTCCGTGTATTGATCGGGACAGCACTCCTGCGCCGTGGCGGATGACGGCCGCAAAAAAAGCAAGGCAAGTCCTAGAAGAGCAAGCCTCAACGCGAGATCAACGTCCCGACGGCTAAATGGGGTCTCCATATTTTTCTCCTCATTTTAAAATTTCGAATGACGTGTGTTTGTGGTTTGGCAAAGCGCTGAGTCTCAAAGAGAATTCAGGAAAGCAATGAGTTGCGCCTTCTCTTGCGCGGTCAGATTCATCTGGAAGCGTTCATTATAGAAGTCCAGCAACTCGTTCAAGTCACGTGCCGCGCCGTTGTGAAAGTACGGAGCGCGCGCCGCCAATCCCCGCAGAATCGGTCCCTTGATTCGGTTCACGTCGCTGCAATTTCCCGTGATCAGGCCTTTTCCAGGATCCGTTGTATAGATAACGTAGGGCGCGCTGGTCTGTCCGGGCGTCGCGAAGGGATTTGGGCATCCCGTGATCTCGTAAACAGGAACGCCGGGGAAGCTGAGCTGTGCAAGTCCGCCCGCAATTTGCGTGTCAGTCTCCGTGGCGAGGTCGTGCCCTGTGCCGATGTCGAGCGGAAGAGCCACGGAATGATCCCCAACGTTTGGCGCGTCATGGCACGTCGTGCAAGTTCCTGGAAACGATGCTATCGGCAGCGAGACTCCCAGCGCTTTTGCTAGCGTTGCGTTGTCGTTCAGCCCGCGCACGCTGGTAATCGTCAAAGCGCGTGAATTGAAAAGCTTTTCACCTGCTGCGATCATTTTCCGGGAGTCAACCACCGAGTGGTCTCTCTCGCTTTCATACGACAGGTTCTCCCATGGCGCAAATAGCGTCATCGCCGTTGGATTGAACGGCGCCCCCGTAGGATCCGCCCCCAATGTGTCGTTGATCAACGGGTAGTAGTTTGCTTGCGAGAGATTAACCGCCCCGCCTTGCGCGCCTCCCTGGGAAAGCAGTCCCGCCCTAAAGTCTGCTAATTGCGCGCTGAACAAGCCCAACTCAAAATTGACGATGGCCGTCTGCTGCGCTACTGTGGGCGGCACAGCTGCTTGCGCGTGGATGTTCGTTGCATCCACCGCTTGATGCATCAAGTCGCTCACCAGGTTCGCCCCAAAGGTTTGCGCGTTGTTGAGCGGTGCAATCGTTTCCCGCCCATCGAACATCACCGTGCTCAGAAATCGCAGGTTGGTCGTGGGCAGGGGTCGCCGATAGACCGATATCGTCTGCAGTCCCGATACGGGATCGGTCACGATCGCGCACCCATACGGATCCACAGCGGCGCGGATGGTGAACTGTGTCGTGGCCGGCAGTTGCAATGGGATACGGATCAGGCCGTTCTTCAACAACAAACTATGGGTCGCAGGATCACTCGAACTTGTGTCCGGGCAATTCGCACCGTCCACTGCGGCAAACAGCGGGTCGCTTCCGTGCGTAAAAAGGAAACGTTCTTGGATATTCTGAGTGCTCAATCCCATCGCGTTGCCAATCACATGGCAACTCGAACAGCTTCTCCCGTTCGTTCCCAGGCTCTGGAAAAACGGAGTATTCTCGTCGATGGGGCCGCTCGTATTGTAGGTAGACACAAGTCCAGTGGGATCGAGGAAGGGAAGGAGATTCGGAACGACCATTGCGGATGCGGCGGTAGCAAGCAACAATCCGCCACCGATTAGGAGCAATTTTCTCCGATTGAGAATCAGTCCATCTAAATTGATCCGATACCGCATGGTGTGCCCTCCTCGATTGTTTCTAGCCCAGATCGGCCAAATTTCGTCCGCGGCCTCGCCGATGCCAGTTTCTTCTCACAACCGATTTTTTTTGCCAATGCAGGATCGATGAGAAACTAATCTTAAAAAGGTGTAGGTCTAAGCCACTCATTTCATGGAAGATTTGTGCTTGATCGGAGCCCGAAACGGAGTCAAAATCCGGCTCACTATGTGATACTCGTGGTACTCGCGGTGTTCGATGGAGAAACCTTCAGTCCGCTTCGGCCCCTATGAATTGCGCTCCAGGTCCCGCGAACTGCACAAATTCGGGACCAAACTCAAGCTGCGCCCCCAGCCCTTCCGGGTCTTAACCGTGTTGCTCGAACATGCCGGGGATGTCGTCACCCGCGAACAGCTCCATCAACAGCTCTGGCCTTCGGATACTTTCGTCGATTTTGAACACGGCCTAAATACCACTATCAAGGAGCTCCGCGGGGTCCTGGATGACTCCGCTACGGAACCCCGGTACATCCAGACACTTCCGAAACTGGGCTACCGATTCATTTTTCCAGTCGAGCGACCGGCTCCTGCCGACCTCCAGATCAGCCCCTTGCCTCAGCAAGCCGCGCTTGAGATGCGTCCAGCCCCTC